>DATNKQ010000064.1:0-18759 GCA_035603315.1 Thermoanaerobaculia bacterium | reverse complement strand
CCCCCCCGCCTCACCGAGCACCGCGGCGTCCAGCTCAAGGAGCTCGACCTGGACGGCGCCCGCGCCCGCCGGCCGGCGGTCCTCCTCGTCGACGAGCTGGCCCACACCAACGCCCCCGGCTCGCGCCACGTCAAGCGCTGGCAGGACGTCGAGGAGCTGCTGGCGGAGGGCATCGACGTCTGGACGACGGTCAACGTCCAGCACCTCGAGAGCCTGAACGACCTGGTAGGCCGCATCACCGGCGTCGTCGTCCGCGAGACCGTCCCCGACTCCATCCTCGAGCGCGCGGACCAGGTCGAGCTCGTCGACCTGCCGCCCGAGGACCTGCTGAAGCGGCTGGCGGAGGGGAAGGTCTACGTGCACGAGCAGGCGGCGCGGGCCCGCGACAGCTTCTTCCGCCCCGGCAACCTGATCGCTCTCCGCGAGCTCGCCCTGCGCAAGACCGCCGAACGCGTCGACGCGCAGATGCAGGTCTACCGCCAGGAGCATGCCATCGGCGAGACCTGGCCGGTGGCCGAGCGCATCCTGGTGGCGGTCTCCGCCGGACCCGGCGCCCCGCAATTGGTGCGGGCGGCGCGGCGGATGGCCGAGCGGCTGCGCGCCCCCTGGACCGCGGTCTACGTCGAAACCCCCAGCCACGCGCGCCTCTCCGAGGCCGACCGCAGCCGGGTCTGGCAGGCCCTGCGCCTGGCCGAGCAGCTGGGCGGCGAGACTGCCACGCTCACCGGGCACCAGGCCGGCGAGGAGGTCCTGCGCTACGCGAGGCGCCGCAACGCCTCGCACATCGTCGTCGGCAAGCCCGCCCGCCGCGGCTGGCGCCACCTCTTCTCCCCCTCGCCCCTGGACGAGATCATCCGCGGCAGCGGCGAGGTCGACGTCTACGTCATCTCCGGCGACCCCGACGAGGGCGGGCCGCCGCCGGCCCCGCGGCGGCGGCGGCCTGGCGCGCTCACCGGCTACCTGGCGAGTGTCGTCGTCACCGCCGCCGCCACCGGTCTGGCGGCCCTTCTCTTCGGCCGCTTCGAGCGCTCGAACCTCATCATGGTCCTCCTCTTAGGCGTCGTGGTGACCGCCACCCGCTGGGGCCGCGGCCCCTCGGCGCTCGCCGCCGTCCTCGGGGTCGCCGCCTTCGATTTCTTCTTCGTCCCCCCGTACTACACCTTGGCGGTCACCGACAGCCAGTACCTGATCACCTTCGCCGTCATGCTGGTGACCGCCCTCGTCATCTCGAACGCCACCGTGCGCCTCCGCGAGCAGGCGGAGGCGGCGCGGGAGCGCGAGAGGCGCACGGCGGCCCTCTACGGCATGAGCCGGGAACTCGCCACGGCGCCGGACAGCGCGGCGATCCTCGCGGCGGCGGCCCGCCACATCAGCGAGGTCTTCACCAGCCAGGTGCTGCTCCTGCTGCCGGACGCCGACGGCAAAGTCACCGAGCGCGCCGGCGAGAGCGTCACCTTCCTCTTCGACACCCGCGAGCAGGCGGTGGCGCAGTGGGTCTTCGACCACAGCCAGCGGGCGGGAAAGACCACCGACACCCTGCCGGCCGCGAAGGGCCTCTACCTGCCCCTGACGACGGCGCGTGGAACGGTGGGGGTCTTAGGCGTCCACCCGGCCGATCCCGAGAGCCTCATCGTCCCCGAGCAGCTCCGCCTCCTGGAAGCCTTCGCCAACCAGCTCGCCCTGGCGGAGGAGCGGGCGCTGCTGATGGAGACGGCGGTGGAAGGGTGAGCCGTCTCGACGCTACGCCGCGGTTCCAGCCCAAGGCTTGATCTTCTCGAGGGCCGGGGCGAGGGCCTCTTCCGCAACTTCCGTGTCGAAGGCGGCCTGAGCCCGCAACCAGTAGCCGTTGGAGAGGCCAAAGAACCGGCACAGGCGCAGGTCAGTATCGGCGGTGATGGCGCGCTTGCCAGCCACGATCTCGCCGATGCGCTGGGCAGATACGCCAATCTCCTTGGCAAGACGGTACTGCGAGAGTCCCATCGGATGGAGGAACTCCTCGCGGAGCAATTCTCCGGGCGTCACAGGCTTGAGTCTGGGCATGGTCTTGCGCTCCTTCAGTGGTAGTCCACGATCTCGACGTCTTCGGCGCCGCCGGTCGTCCAGCGGAAGCACACCCGGAACTGGTCGTTAACCCGTATGCTGTGCTGGCCGGCGCGGTTGCCCTTGAGCGCTTCGAGCCGATTGCCCGGCGGCACGCGCAGGTCGCCCAACCGGCCGGCGATCTGCAGCTGCCGAAGCTTGCGCCGAGCGACCGACTCGATGCTCGCGAACCGCTTGACGCGGAGGCCCTTGGCAAGGGCCCTGGTCTCAGCGCATTTGTACGAGACGATCACTTGAGAATAGTATCGCGAAGCGTGATTAACGTCAAGCGTGATGCCGCGCAGAGTTGCCCGGTTTCGAGGACCCGGTATGCTAGGCTTTTAGCAGCCGGCGGTACTGCGAGGTATCGGAGTTGTGCCACTGGCAGCTTGCCTGCCAGTGTCTGGCCTTAAAGACTTCCTGACCTTTCGTCAGGGGACCTGGCTCGGTCCCTATCAGGGAAAAGCCGTAGGGAGGGACCGAGTCAGGCCGGAGCCGGAAGGGGTGAGGAAGTCTTGGAGGAGAGACACTGGCAGGCAAGCAGCCAGTGGCACAACTCCAGGGACTCGATGATTGGAAACAGCTCGTAGGTACGTTATTGGACTTGTACCGCGGACCACAGACCAGAGGAGCCCCTCATGCCGCCCACTCTCAGCAACGGCAAGATCTGCTACGTCGAGATTCCTGCAACGGACGTCCCTCGCTCGGCCGCCTTCTACCAGGCCGTCTTCGGCTGGAGCATCCGGCGCCGCGGTGACGGGCAGGTCGCCTTCGACGATAGCGTCGGAGCGGTGAGCGGCGCCTGGGTGGTCGAACGGCCGCCACAGAAGGATCCTGGCCTGCTGATCTACATCATGGTCGACAGCGTCGCCGCGACCCTCGACGCTGTCATCGCGCACGGGGGTGAGCTCGTGCAGCCCGTCAGCTCCGACTCACCCGAGATCATCGCCAGGTTCAGCGATCCTGCCGGGAACGTCCTCGGCCTCTACCAGGAGCCCGGGTCAGCAGCGGCCCCCGAATAGCGGTGAGTGAGTACCGCCAAGCGCGGGCGGAGATGGCGGAACCACACGAAGTTGCTCTCGACGTAGCGACATCGTCCGATGCCGGATTGTTATCCAATCTTCTCGAGCTGTATCTTCACGACCTCAGTGGGGCCTTCCCCAGCATCGAGCTCGGTGCCGACGGCCGCTATGGCTACAGTAATCTTCCGCTCTACTGGTCAGAGCCGGACCGTCGGTTCCCATTTCTCATCCGCTGCGACGGGCGTGTCGCGGGGTTCGCGCTGGCCACTCGCGGCTCGCCGGCGACGGACGACCCGAGCGTGTTCGACGTCGCCGAGTTCTTCGTCCTTCGTCGCTACCGCCGATCCGGCGTGGGCCGCCGAGCGGCCGTCCTGCTGTGGAACCGTCTTCCGGGCAGGTGGATCGTTCGCGTTTCCGAGGGGACCCCAGGGGCTCTGCCCTTCTGGGCGCGTGTCATCGCGCAGTTCACCAGCAGCTCCGCAACGGAATGGAAGCGCCCTGGCGATCCACATGCGTGGAGAGTGTTCTCCTTCGACAGTGGGCAGCGCGGGACTTGAAGGTGCGCCAGCACTCCTGGTGGCGCGTAGAACGAGGAGGTACAAATGCATGCAGCTGTGTGAACCTGAGACCGCGGCTGAGAGCTGATAGGTGGAAGGGGGACAGCGGGAGCTCAGAGTCTGATTCTTCTCAGAGGCTGGCAAGCCGGCTCGGTTGCGGCCAAAAGGCCAGGATCTGTCACCCTGAGGTTCACTTGCGCTGGCGCGCCTCTCCGATGGCCCAGAGAAAAAAGATCACATAGGCTGCAGCCTTCGCCAGAGGGTAACCAAACTCGACAGGCTCGAAACGAGTTAGTCTTACGACAGCACCAGTGCGACTGAAGGCTTCCGCCTGTGTCAGACTGGCGAGGTCGAGTTTGTAGTCTCCTCCCCTCGGCAGAATGAATACTTCGGCTGGAGTGTAGATATCCGTACCAAGCGTCCATCCGCCGTTATGGAATTCCAGAATGTCTCGCTCGAGGCGGAATCCATGTGGACCGGAAACAATCGCCTTCAGTTGGCATGGCACAGGTGGAAGCACCTTGAAACCAAAAACGGTCTTGTCGCGCGGCAGCGCAGGCGATTCAACCTCTAGCCCGAACCGGCCGCCACTCGCAAGTGTAAAGGACGTCAGTATACGCAAGCCCTTCCCTGGAAAAGGACAGTTTACTGGGTTCCAATTCTCGGCGCCTCCATTCACGTAAGCGTAACGCAGCAGCGCGACCCCGACAACGATCGTAGCAAGCGGCAGGAAGCGTACGACTCGCATAGGTTATCTATTGGTCAGTGCCTAACCAAGGCGTGAGCGACAGCACCCTCGCTCGGCTATCTGGTTCAGGTCATCCATCGGCGGCCCTAAGCGCCTGCCCGCATTTGACTTGCCTGCACTCTAGCGTGGTTTAGGATCAGCGTCAACATTGGGAGCGAGGGTCGATGGCACATGACCCCGAGCGCAAGCGAAGGTCACGCCCGCTGCAACGGCCCTGTTGGGCGGTACCTCACCCGAAGTCCTCCTCGAGAGGCCCGCCCTATCAAGCCGCCCCGCTGCGAGTCGTGCCACGCGGTCAACGACGACCATCTCCGCCACGTCATTCCAGCTACCGCCTGGCCTTCCCTTTGCACGAGATATGAACGCGCGCCAGCCCTACAGATGGCGCGCGGAACGGGGTGGTCCAAATGCATGCAGCGGTTGTGAACCTGACGATCGATCCTGACCACGCCTCTGCGGCGGCGACTGCGTTCACAAACGAGATTCTGCCCCAGGTCAAGGCCGCCCCGGGATTCCTCGGTGGCTACTGGCTGGACCCTGTTGGTGGCCGAGGAATGGCGTTCGTACTCTTCGACACGGAAGAGCAAGCACGGCGTGCGGTGCCCCCGGCGTCCAACTGGCCGGCACCAGGAGTAGAGATCCTCGGTGTCGACATTCGCCGTGTTGCCGTAGCTATCCCGCAGGTGGTTGGCGAGTAGGCAAGCCACACCGGAGGCCCGGCCCTGATGGAGGCCGCGGCCCACCAGCCACCGTCGTCCGTTCAAAGGTTCGACCCGCCACGGCCGTTGCCTCCTCTTGCTTCAGCTACCCTTCGAGGCGCCATCCGTCGTCGTACTTTTGAAACCTGAAACGAAAAATCCGGGAAGAAGCCAGCCTCTCCTTAGTGGGCCACGATCTGCATATGGCCGGCACTGCAAAGTTGAGTTGATCAGTAACGTGGTTCGCGAGGTAGTCCGATGGGAGGCCACCACAACGAGCCAGGATGTCGACAATTAGAGGCTGTAGGCGGTCGTACAAGGGCGTTGGCTTCAGGTCAACGCCCACTTCCGCCATGGCTGCTGCCTCCTGCTGCGAGATGCCGGTCACCTCCTTCAGTTCAGGCACTGCCAAGGTGAGGAGCACATCATCACCCTCGAAGGGGCGCCCGTGGCGCTGTACAACACCTTCTTGAGAAATGGCCTCGAACGGGCGCACGGTCTCGGCGCCCCCCACATAACTACCATTGACGAAACCCACTGGCACCCTGGCCTCAGGCTGCCATCGAATCACACCAGCCTTGGCGAGATTCTCGAGGAAGCCGAGGTTCGACTGCCTTGTGGCGTCAGCGCCAGGGCGCGTGCCTGCCACCCAAGCTGGTGAATGCAGAACTAAAACAAGAGGAGCGCCCGGCAATTGATTTTTTTCACGGATCAGCTTCTCGGCCGTTTCTCGGTCTAGCTGGTTGTGCCCACAGGAGAACAGCAACGCGCAAAGCGACGCGACTACCAGTATTGCGATCTTCCGGTGCGTGTAGCGCAAATGAGTCCCTCCCTCTGTTGAAAGTCGAGATTGTTCATATCTACCAACTTTCAGAAACGCTTCGAAATCTCGCCAGCTCGCTAAATATTGTACTTTGAATATCAATTCGCTTCTACTCTGACTAAAACTCTTCGGTTTCTCGATCGACCTTCAATCGTGTCTTCTCTGCCGAGCGAACTTGTCTTACCATATGGAATAACCTTGATCCGTTCGCCTCGAACACCCCCTTGAACAAATACGTCTCGCAAGGCTTCTGCGCGTGCCTTAGACAAACTAAGATTGTATTCACTAGAACCCACTGAGTCCGAGTGACCTTCTAGATAGATAACATCTGGAGTTATAGCTAAATCGCGAGCGAGTGCGACAAGGCCTGGAAAGTAGGTAGGATCTATAGTTGATCTGTTATTTTCAAAGAGGATCTCGCGATGAATAAGAATTGCGCGAGGCGTGAAATTAGATGAAGTCTGCACCTTCTTTAGATCTGACTCGACACCGGTCGTTGCTTGCCGCTGAACGGCTACCCTAGATGAGAACAGGCGGGAATAGGCAAAGATAAGCATCAGAAGAACAGCTACGAAGAATACAATGACCTGGAATGCGGCTACCAATTTCAGGTCAGGTCGATTCACAACTGCCAAACCGGTTTTGCCAGCCAGAGCGCCTGCGCTGATCATGAATTCCACCAAGCCTAGCAGCACCGCGAGAACCAACACTCCCCAAGTGGCGGCAAGAAGAGTTCGCTGGCAGGCTGTCATACCGTCAATTTTTTCAAAGAAGACACCGGTCAGCGCTAGAATTGCCGTCGATATTGCAATGATTTGCTTTGTAATCTCCAGAGCGACGTCAACAGCTTTTTCCGCGGCGGGCACATGGACTCCTTCGTTAGCAGCCTTGAGTCCAGAACGGCCACAAGCAAATTTCTCGACGAAGAGCGCTACGAAGGTATGCCTCGTGCAGGACAATTAGTTCCAACGTTGAGGCGTTTCTCTCGAACGCTTCTTCCAGCATCATGTGGATCAATAACGCCAAGCGGATCTCGAAGAGCCGCCTGCGCGCCAGCCCATAGGCATTAAAAGCAGTCTGATCTTTTGTTGGTACTGGCATCCCTATACCGGCGGCGATCTCACGCGAGAGTTCATCCCAACACTTGTCGGTGAACGTTGCTCCCAGAATTCTAGCCATCGCCCATGCGGTAGCCTGCAACTGCTCAAGATCAGTGCGGCTCACTGCCTCCGTAGCCATTGCGATACCTCCTAGTCGGGAGAGTCGACTTGAGACCAATCGCTACCAATTTGTCAGCAACACGGTCACTCCGACCGGGCACGCCTTGAGCGCGCCCATTGCTGCACTCTGCGATGTCTGCCCGCTGCGACTTTCATAGAGCTACCTTCTTGCACACGTTCTTGACTTGCCGACTCTATCGTAGTTCAGGATCAGCGTCAACATTGGAGAGAGCGACGTATAAGCTGAACGACCGTTGGATCGTTTATCCGGCACGTAAGCTGCGCACTTAGTGAAATTGCGATACTACAAAGTACGTCTTCTTAAAGCGATGACGTGAATGAGGTTGGCACCAGACTTGGATGAAACGTTGGAGGTGCGTCCTGGGCCGCAAGCCTGGGGTCAACACCCTCACAGGCTCTTACAGGGCCAACCAGCTCCTACGAAAGAGCGGCTGCTGCTGGTGGGAACGCACTCAAGGCCCTGACCGCGGACGATCGCCCCCCCTCCTAGCCACACTCCTAGCCCTCCCCCACAAGGGGGAGGGAGCACGGCAGTGCCCGCGATTCAGCGCGTTCTCGACGGCAGCCGCGTGTCGACCAAGCCCAATCTGGCCTCCACGAGCGCTCGACGAATTCTAATGCCGGGAATCCGGTCGAAGTGACGCAGGTTGCCGGTTACCAGCTCCAACTGGTGGTGGATGGCCGTAGCCGCGATCTGCAGGTCCGCGTCCGCTACCGTCTTGCCGGCACCCGCCAGGCGCGCCTGGATCTCGCCATAGACGCGCGCCACCGCCAAGTCGTACGGCAGGACCGTCACCGAGGGCAGCACTCGCCCCTCGATGTTCTCCAGATGGCGCGACGGCTCCGAGGACCGAAAGGCGCCACGATAAAGCTCGCCGATGGAGACGGCGCTGGTGAACTGCTCGGCACGCGGTATCTCGGCCAGCCAGCGCAGGTACCGGGGTGCCGGCCTCTTCTTCAAGACTTCCGAGATGGCGTCAGTATCGAAGAGAAAGGCCATCGAGCGCTCATCGGAGCTTCGGCGTCGCCCGAGGTTTGCTACGGCGCGCTCCGGCGACCAGCGCGACCAGCTCCTCGGAATTCTTCCAGCCTCCCGCCAGACCGGCGAGCCCCTTCTCCGGCCCCGCCGCTCTCAGCCGAGCCAGCTGCTCCATCTCCGCCGCCGGTATCAGGGCTACGACCGGCTTGCCATGGCGGGTGATCACGACGGCCTCCCCCGACTCCGCAGCTCGGATCCAGTCGGAGAAATGAGCCTTTACTTCTGCCACGGACGCGCTCTTCGACATGATGGCGGCAGCTCCTAAAAAGGTCATAAGGATCATATTGTCCCAAATCGGAACTGTCAAGGGCGATGCGCCCCTGTCGCGGTCAGGTCTGTACGGAAGGACGTCGAACTCCCGCAGCCGCGGGTCAGGAGCCACTTGCGAGAATCTCATAGACTGGCTTGTTGTCGGCATAGACTTGCCACTCCGCCACGTGACCGTTGATGACTTTGGCACGCCAGGCAGCTGGTATTCTCCATGCTGCCCCGGAAACCGCATGTGTGCCGGCGGCTAGGCCACAAGCAAGAACCAGATCACCGGCCGACGCCATCTCTTGAATCTCGATTCTGTAGTCAGGAAACAGGGCGAAGTAGCCACGCCAACCCTGCTCGAGCCGGGCATGACCCGAGAGCCGCGAGCCCAAGCTGTCGATGAGGACATGATCCGGCGTGCACAAAGCTACGATCCCGCTTGCGTCGTGTGCGTTGATGCGGGCGACGTACTCACGGACCGCCGTCGCTGCATCCGTTCTGCCTGCAACGCTCTTCGACACGATGAGCTGCCTCCAGGAAAGCTTTGATTCTGACACGGTAGCGAGCGGTGCGGACTTCATGAAAGGCGACTGGCCAGCAGGTGCTCTCCCGCCGGCTCGCGGAGATTGTAGCGCGAGCTCATGACCCTGCCGTAGGCGCCGGCGGTGGCGATCAGGAGGACGTCGCCTTCTTCGGGCGGCGCCAGGCGGCGGGCGCGGCCGAGGACGTCGCCGCTCTCGCAGATGGGGCCGACGACGTGGGCGACGAGGGACGGCGGCTCGTCGAGCCTCGTGAGGTTGACGATCGCGTGGTGGGCGCCGTAGAGGGCCGGGCGGATGAGCGAGTTCATCCCCGTCTCGACGCCGACGTAGGTGACGTCGCCCTTGCGTTTGATTTGGGTGACCCGCGCCAGCAGCACGCCCGCCTGGGCTACCAGGAAGCGGCCGGGCTCGAGCCAGAGCTCGCGGCCCGGGTGGGCGGCCTTGACCGCGCGCAAGCCGCGGTCGAGCTCGGCGAGGTCCAGCGGCGGCTGGCCGGGCCGCTCCGGCACCCCCAGGCCGCCCCCCACGTCGAGGACGCGCACCTCCGGGAAGCGCTCGGCGACCGCCGCCAGGTGGAGGGCGATCTCGCTCCACACCGCCGGCGTGCGGATGCCGCTGCCGACGTGGGCGTGGAGGCCGACGACCCGGGCGCCGCAGGCGGCGAGGAGCGGCGCCAGCTCGTCGAGCTGCTCGGCCGCGAGGCCGAACTTCGACTGCGAGCCGGCCGTCCGCACGTGCTGGTGGTGCCCGCGGCCGCGGCCGGGGTCGAGGCGGAGGAAGATCTCCCTGCCGGCGAAGAGCTCGGGCCAGCGCGCCAGCGGATGGAGGTTGTCGATCGTCACCCGCGCCCCCGACTCGCAGCCGCGGCGGATCTCGTCCCGGCCGGCGAAGTTGGGGGTGAAGAGGAGGCGCGCGCCGTCGAGGCCGGGGAAGAGGCCGCGCACGTGTTCGATCTCGGCGATCGAGACGCACTCGAAGCCGAGGCCGAGGCCGTGAAAGACCTTGAGGACGCCGGGGTGGTTGTTCGCCTTGACGGCGTAGAAGAGCCGATCGACGGCGGCGAGCGCGAGGAGGCCGCGGGCGGCCTTCTCGAGGGTCTCCTCGTCGTAGACGTAGAGCGGGCCGCGCTCCTCCCCGAGCGCCACGAGCTCGCCGCGGCGGCGGCGCCACCAGGCCGGCGGGCCGCTCCACTCCTCGCCGCGGCCGCCGCCGGCGAGCTCGCTCCAGGTCGGCCCCAGGACCGCGCTCTCCGCGGCGTTGCCGAAGAGCAGCGCGTGGAGCTCGCGCACCAGGCGGTCGCTCTCCTCCTCGTCGACGAAGAAGGTCAAGTTCAGGTCGCTCGCCGACTGCGTCAGCATGTGGACGGTCAGCTCCTCGAAGAACTCGAGGACGGGCCCCAGCTCGTGCAGGATGGCGCGGATGCCGCGGCCGACGAGCGACAGCGACGCCGCCGGCGCGATCACCCGCGCCTCGCAGCGGCCGGCGAGCTCGGCGAGCAGGCTCTTCATCACCGCCGGCTCGAGGGCGTTGGCCCCGGGATCGAGCGAGACGGTGACGTTGGTCTCCGAGGTCGACACGGCGTCGATCGACAGCCCGTGGCGGGCGAAGCAGGCGAAGCCCTCGGCCAGGAAGCCGACCTCCTGCCACATGCCGACGGTCTCGAGCGAGAGGAGGGTGATGCCGGCGCGCGAGGAGATGGCCTTCACCTGCGCGCCGGCGCTCGGCCCCGCGGCCGACACCACCGTCCCCGGCGCGTCGGGCCGCTCCGTGCACAGGATGTGGAGCGGGATGCCATGGCGGGCGAGCGGCGGGATCGCCCGCGGGTGGAGCACCCGGGCCCCCATGGTGGCGATCTCCTGCGCCTCCTCGTAGTCGAGGGCGCGCAGCAGGCGGGCGCCGGGGAGGAGCGCCGGGTTGGCGGTGAACATGCCGGGGACGTCGGTCCAGATCTCGCACCGCGCGGCACCGAGCTTGGCGGCGAAGAGGGCTGCGGAGACGTCGGAGCCGCCGCGGCCCAGGAGGACGGTTTCGCCTGCCACGTTGCCGGCGATGAAGCCCTGGGTCAAGACGACGGCCGCCCCCTCGGCCGCCAGGCGGGCGGCGAGCGCCGGGTCGCGCTCGGCGGAGCAGGAAGCAGCGAGATAGGCGCGCGGCAGGTGGGCTGCGTGCTCGCCGCGGGCGACCAGCGCTGTCCGCGCGTCGAGCCAGGCGACGCCGATCCCATGGCCGGCCAAATAGGCGGCCCCGAGGCGGGTCGCCATCAGCTCGCCCTTCGCCATCACCCGCGCCTTGACCGGCGCCGCGGCCTCGCCCAAGAGGGCGGCGCCGAGCGCCAGCCGCGACAGCTCCTCCCACTCCTCCGCGAGCAGCGCCTCGGCGTCGACCCCCAATCCGGCAGCCAGCTCGGCATGCCGCTGCCGGACCTCGGCCAGCGCCTCCTCGTGCCGGCCGTCGGCGGCGCGGGCCAGCATCCCTTCCAGCAGGTTCGAGACCCCGGCGAGGGCCGAGCAGACGACCAGCGGACGCAGCCCCTCCGCCAGCCGGCGCTCGACGAGCGCCGCGATCGCCCGCCAGCGCTCCGGCGTCGCCACGCTGGTGCCGCCGAACTTGAGGACGACCCAGGGACTTCCGGCCTCCCCGTCCGCGCCCTGCCCTTCCATCTCCCTCTTCGCCGCCATGATCCCGCGCTTACCCCTCTCGATATCATTCCGCGTCGGAGATATCATTCCGGGGCCCGGAAGGCCGCTCCCGAGCTCGGGAATGTCATTCCCGCCCTCGGGAAATCATTCCCGGCCTCGGGAGTGTCATTCCCAGGCTCGGGAAATCACTCCCGGGGTCGGGAAATCATTCCCAGGCTCGGGAAATCATTCCCGGGCCCGGGAGATCATTCCCGGGCTCGGGAAATCATTCCCGGCCTCGGGAAATCACTCCCGGGCTCGGGAAACAACTCCCGGCCCCGGGAAATAACTCCCGGGCTCGGGAAACAACTCCCGGCATCGGGAAATCACTCCCCGCTTCGGGAAATCACTCCCGGCCTAGGGAGTTGATTTCCTGGCTTCGGTCCGCGCCTCCAAGAGGCCGACCCATCCGACTCTATTGCCGCGCGAGAACTTAGCACCTGTCATCCCGAGCGGGAGCGAGGGACCTGGCCGGGGGGGAGGCCTTCCAAACCTCTGGTAGCAAAGGGCTTCGCACCCCCCTTCCCCCCAGGTCCCTCGCTCTCGCTCGGGATGACAACCGGGGGGGACGTGCCTTGCGGCTCAAGGGTAATGGCTTGGCCTCTGCTCTTCACACGATCTCAGGATGACAATTGGGAAGGCCGTGCCCGTGAGCTCAAGCGCGTTTGGCTTGATCTGGTCAATTCTTCACAGGCGCCTCCGGTGCCCAGGCCCGCCGGCTCCCTGTGCAATGATGGCGCAAGCACGAGGAGCGAGAGGATGCAAGACGACGACCGGGCCACGGTCGACGGGGCCGGCTCGGAGACTTCTTCCGCGACGGCCGCCCCGGCCGATCGGCCCGCCCTCACCCGCCGCGGCCTCCTCGGGGGCGCGCTGGCGGGGATGGCGCTCGCCGGCGGCGGGGCGCTGGCGCTCCCTGCCGGCGGACCGGGGAAGACCCCCGAGGCCGTCGCCGGGGCGGGTGCCGCTGGCTCCGGCCGCTCCGACCGCGCCGAGCGCGCCTACCGCATCCGCCTGCAGGCTGCCGAGATGCAGCGCGGCCTGCCGGCGGCCCATCATGCGGCCAACGGCGACGAGGACCTCCCCGGCCGCTTCGCCTGCTACGCAAAGGGCCTCCCCCACAACGCGCTGGGCGAGGTCGATCCCGCCTCCTACCGGGTCCTCTTGAAGGCGCTGCGCTCGGGGGATCTCGAGGACTTCGAGACCATCCCGTTGGGCGGCCAGGTCAAGCTCGCCAACCCGCAGGGCGGCTACGCCTACAACCTCATCGGCTGCGACCCGGCGGCCATGGCGCTCGCCGCGCCGCCGCGCTTCGGCAGCGCCGAGCAGGCTGCCGAGCTGGTCGAGCTCTACTGGCAGGCCCTCGCCCGCGACGTCCCCTTCGCCGACTACGGCTCCCATCCGCTGGCCCAGAAGGCCGCGGACGACCTGTCGCGGCTGACGGCCTTCCGCGGCCCGCGCGCGGGCGGCCGGGTGACGCCGGCGACGCTCTTCCGCGGGATCGGCGAAGGCGGCCTCGCCGGCCCCTACGTATCGCAGTTCTTCTGGAAGGACGTCCCCTTCACCCCCATCCGGGTGGAGCAGAAGCTGCGCACCGCCGTCGCCGGCCTCGACTATCTGACCTCCTACCCGGACTGGCTGGCCAGTCAGAACGGCGCCCTCGCCGGCGTCAACCGCTTCGACGACCAGGCGCGCTATATCAGGAACGGCCGCGACCTCGGCGAGTTCGTCCACCGCGACTTCAGCTTCCAGGCCGGCCTGGCCGCCTGCCTCATCCTCTTCAAGATGGGCGCCCCGCCGGACGGCGGCAATCCCTACATGCACTCCCGCACGCAGTCGGGCTTCACCACCTTCGGGCCGCCCTACCTCCTGGACGTGCTGGCCATCGTCACCCAGGTGGCCCTGACCGCCTCCTGGTACCAGAAGTGGCTGGTGCACCGCCGCATCCGGCCGGAGGAGCTCGCCGGCCGGGTGGAGACCCAACAGACCGGGAAGGCGACCTACCCCCTCCATGCCGAGATCCTGGCCTCCGGCGGCCTGGCGGAGACCCTCTCCCGGCACGCCACCGCCCTCCTCCCCGCCGCCTATCCGGAAGGCTGCCCCACCCACCCCTCGTACCCCGCCGGCCACGCCATCCTCGCCGGCGCCGCGGTCACCGTGCTGAAGGCCTTCTTCGACGAGTCGTTCGTCGTCCCCAACCCGGTGGTGCCCGCTCCCGACGGCCTCTCGCTGCGCCCCTACAGCGGGCCGCCCCTCACCGTCGGCGGCGAGCTCGACAAGCTGGCCGCGAACGTCGCCATGGGGCGCAACTTCGCCGGCCTCCACTGGCGCACCGACATGACGGGCGGCTTCACCCTGGGCGAGGAGCTGGCGATCAACGTCCTCCACGAGCTCAAGCTCACCGGCCACGAGCTCTTCTCGGGCTTCAGCCTGCGCCGGTTCGACGGCCGGCGGGAGACGGTATAAGATCGGCGCAATTTCTTGGATCAGTCAGGTGCTCGCGGTCGCAGCAGAGATCGCGCGGCAGGCAAAGGAGCGGGGTATGCGGCCGAGGAGCGGTGGCGAGACGGCCGCCTCCGATAGGAGGCGGTTCGCAGGGACGGCGGCGCTTGCGCTGGCCTCGGCGCTGGCCTTGGGCGCGGCGCCCGCTCCGCCGGCGGCAGCGGCCGCGGGCGGGACGACCGTCGTCTTCGGCCCGCAGGTCTACATCCGCCTGGTCGGCAAGCCGTTCACCGTCAGCGAGCGCTTCACGCAGGCCCACCCCGGTCCCTTCACCCTGCACATCGACAACGGCTGCCTGTTCGACATCCTGCCCCGGGTGACCAGCGCCACGGTGGCGCTGAACGGCGCCAGCGTGCTGGCCCCGAGCGACTTCGGCTCCAAGGTCGCGACCCTCGATCGCCCGGTCACCCTGCTCGCCCATAACCAGCTCGACGTCCAGCTCCGCGGCGAGCCGCTCTCCTGCCTCACCCTGAAGATCGTCGCCTCGCAGCAGACGGACACCACGCCGCCGACGATCACCGCCACCGCCGCGCCGGCGGCCAACGGGGCGGGTTGGAACAACGCCAACGTCACCGTCACCTTCCAGTGCGCGGACGCCGGCAGCGGCATCGCCACCTGCCCGCCGGCGGTCACCGTCAGCACCGAGGGCGCCCACCAGGTCGTCAGCGGGACTGCCATCGACCGCGCGGGGAACCAGGCGACGGCGAGCGTCACTCTGAACCTCGACAAGACGGCGCCCGCGGCGGCGATCACTTCCCCGGCGGCGGGGAGCTTCCTCGCCACCGCCGGCCCGGCCATCGCCGCCAGCTTCGGCGACGGGCTCTCGGGGATCGATCCGGCGAGCGTGCACCTGACGCTCGACGGCGCCGACCGCACCGCCCAGGCGCAGATCGGCGCCGGCGGCCTGACGCTGGCGGCGAGCGGCCTCGCCGACGGCGCCCATACGGTGACGGTGAGCCTGCGTGACGTCGCCGGCAACCCGGCGGCGGCGGCGGCGCACTTCACGACCGACACGCAGGCGCCGTCGCTCACGATCACCGCCCCGGGGCCCCTGGTGAACGGCAATCCCACCCCGACCGTGGCGGTCGCCTACGGCGACACCGGTTCGGGCATCGACCTCTCGTCGCTGCATGTCCTCTTGGGCACCGCCGACCTGACTTCGGGCTGCACGATCACGGGAAGCAGCGCGAGCTGCCGGCCGGCGGCGCTCGCCGCCGGCAGCTACGAGGTGCTCTCCTACGTGCGCGACCGCGCCGGCAACCTGACGACGGCGACGCTGCTCTTCCAGCTCGCCTTCGACGTCACCCCGCCGGCCCTGACCATCACCTCGCCGGCCGGCCCGCTCGTCATCGGCAACGCCACGCCCACCCTGGCCATCGCCTACTCCGACCCCAGCGGCATCGACCTCGCGTCGCCCCGGCTGACCCTCGACGGCAGCGCCGTCGCCGGCTGCACCGTCGGCGCGGCTGCCACCACCTGCCCGTCGCCGGCGCTCGCGCGCGGCCCGCACACTCTGGCCGCCCAGGTCCGCGACCTCCGGGGCAACCTGGCCACCGCGAGCCTCGGCTTCGCCGCCACCTTCCCCCTGGACATCGCCTTCACCACCCCCGCCCCGGAGACGGTCCTCACCACCCCGCTCGTGCGCATCGCCGGCACCGTCTCGCCGAGCGCCCGCTCGGTGGCGGTCAACGGCATCCCGGCCGTGCTCGCCGGCGGCACCTTCTCGCTCGACGCCCTGGGTCTCCACGACGGCGTCAACAACCTGGTGGCGGTGGCGACGGACGCCTTCGGCAACGTGGGGACGGCGACCGTGTGGGTGGTCGCCGACACCACGCCGCCTCAGATCAGCATCGCTTCGCCGGCTGACGGCAGCACCGCGTCCGATGCCGCCGTCACCGTCAGCGGCCTGGTCAACGACCTGCGGATCGGCACCGTGGGCGAGGCCGAGGTGACGGTCACCGTCAACGGCGTCGCGGCGACGGTCGTCAACCGCAGCTTCCTGGCCGCCGGCGTGCCTCTCTCCGCGGGAGCGAACGTCCTCACCGCGACAGCCACGGACCGGGCGGGAAACCAGGCGAGCGCGATCGTCCACGTCAGCCGCCAGAGCCCGGCCGGCGCGTCGATCCAGAAGGTCGGGGGCGACGGCCAGACGGCGGTCATCTCGACCCCGCTGCCGGCACCCCTGCAGGTCAAGGTGACCGGCGCCGCCGGCCAGCCCGCCGCCAACGCGCAGGTGGTCTTCCGCGTCGTCCAGGGGGACGGCCTCCTGGCCGGCAGCGATCGCGTGCGCGTCGTCCGCACCGACGGGACCGGCACGGCGAGCATCCCCTTCACCCTGGGCGACCGCGCCGGTGCCGGCGTCGACCGGGTGCGGGCGACGGCGGTGGGGGTGACCGGCGAGGCGGTCTTCTCCGCCATTTCCCAGACCGCGCCGCCCGCCGCCGTCAACGTCGCCTCCGGCGGCGGCCAGCGGGGCGCCGTGGGGACGGAGCTCTCGCAGCCGCTCTTCGCGGTGGTGACGGACGCCGGCAACAATCCGATCCCCGGGGTGCCGGTCACCTTCCGCGTCGTCGCCGGGGGCGGCAGCTTCGCCGGCGCGCCGACCGCCGTGGCGGCGACGGACGCGAGCGGCCTCGCCACCGCCCGCCTGACCCTCGGCGGCACGCCCGGCCTCGACGACAACATCGTGCAGGCGGACTTCCCCGGCCTCGCCCACGAGATTGCGGTCTTCCAGGCCTCGGCCTTCCTGCCCGGCGACCCGGCGGCGACCGCCATCGTCGGCGCCGTCCTCGACAACCAGGGCGACCCGGTGCCCGGCGTCACGCTCCGGCTGCGCAACTCGCCGCTGACGGCGGCGACCGACGCCCAGGGCCAGTTCCGGCTCTCCGGCGTGCCGGTCGGCCAGGTCTTCCTCCTCGTCGACGCCTCGACGACGACCCGCCCGGGAAGCTGGGCGAGCCTCGAGTTCGAGCTCTTCGCCGTGCCGGGGATCGACAACACCCTGCCGCGGCCGATCTACATCCTGCCGCTCGACCTCGCCGGCGGGATCTTCGTCGACGAGACCCACGGCGGCACGCTGACGATCCCCGGCCTCCCCGGCTTCTCCCTGAACGTCGTCCCCGGCAGCGTCACCTTCCCCGGCGGCGGCAGGAACGGGGTGGTGAGCGTCACCGCCGTCCACCCCGACCGCATCCCGATGGCGCCGGGAGCCGGCATGCAGCCGCGGCTCATCGTCACCATCCAACCGGTGGGGGCGCGCTTCAACCCGCCTGCCCGGGTCAGCTTCCCCAACGTCGATTCGCTCCCCGCCGGCAAGGTGACCGAGCTGTTCTCCTTCGATCACGACATCGGCGCCTTCGTCTCGATCGGCACCGGCACGGTGAGCGAGGACGGCCTCATGGTGCAGTCCGACCCCGGGTTCGGCATCGTCCAGGCCGGCTGGCACTGCGGCACCCCGCCCTCCGCCAACGGCTCGGGCGGCAGCCTCTCCGTCAAGCTCACCCCCGATCCGATCAAGATCCAGTACGGCAAGACGACCGACGTCACGGCCACCGGCAAGCCGCCGCGGGACGGCGAGTACATCGACTGGAAGGTCACCGACTCGGAGCTCGACGACACGCTCGACTTCCAGAGCCAGCCGAGCTGCGGCGACGCCGACTCCTGCGTCGACACGCTGGAGTCCAAGGAGGCCGAAATCCACGAGGCCGACCGCAAGTCCTACAAGGTGTGCGGCAAGGCCAAGGCGAACGTGACCTTCCGCTGCAAGACGACCGGCGCCACGGTCAGCGACAAGGTCTCGATCGAGCAGGGGTGCGGCGGCAAGAGCGCCGACGAATGCACCAACTTCTGCACCAGCCAGCCGGCGCTCGGCATGTGCGGCACCGCCTGCGACTTGATCGGCGCCTCCCATCCGGCCTTCAATCCCAACATCGGCCACAGCTGCTGGCGGATCAACGTCAGCGGCACCTGGTACTGCTACTGGGACGTCAACGTCGCCAACGGCACCGGCTTCCAGAACCTCTGCTGCCCCAACCGCTGCTACGGCATCTCCTTCACCGTCTGGGGCCAGGGCAGCGGCGCCTACATCTGCACCGTCATCGAGCAGTGCGCGTCAAACCCCGCCTTCGGCGGGCCGGACGCGCAGGGCGATCCCGGCCGCAGCTGCCAGAAACCGTCGGGGCCGGGCGACTGATGCGCCGCCTGGGACTCGCCGCCGCCGCGCTCCTGGTCGCCGGCCTCGTGCGGCCGGGCGGCTCGCCCGCCGACCCGGCGCCGGCGGACGCCCCACGGCCGGTCGAGGCGATCGAGCGCGACCTCGTCCTCTTG
Organism: Thermoanaerobaculia bacterium; assembly: GCA_035603315.1. Lineage (GTDB taxonomy): Bacteria > Acidobacteriota > Thermoanaerobaculia > Multivoradales > UBA5704 > DATNKQ01. The sequence goes on along the minus strand of DATNKQ010000064.1, from coordinate 249 downwards.
CTGCAGGAGGAGCCGGTCCCCGTGCGCGCCAGCGCCGCCCTCTGTCAGCCGCAGGCCCTGCCGCCGGACGGCGGCGACGAGGAGGTCCGGCGCTGGTACTTCGGCGATGCCGGCTGCGAGCTGACCTACGCGCCGCGCGCCGACGCCCTGGTCACCTCCGCCACCGACGGGGTGAGCCGGCGCTTCCTCGAGTCGCCGGCGCGGGTCCACCGGCTCGAGGAGCTGCTCGCCGAGCTCGACGGGGCCGCG
>DATNKQ010000061.1:0-4724 GCA_035603315.1 Thermoanaerobaculia bacterium | reverse complement strand
CGTCGGCCTGGAGCTCCGGCCCTACGGTGGATCTCTGCCCGAGATCCTCTTGGCCGGCCGCTCCGTGCGGGCCGACGAGGAGGGTAGGCTGTGGGTCGACTACCGCGGGCCGGCGCGGACTTTCCCCGCCGTCTCGGCGCTGGACGTCCTGGCGGGGCTGGCGGGGACAGCCCGGCCCGATGCGCTCCGCGACCGGCTGGTGCTCGTCGGGCTGACGGAGACCGGGGTCGGCGACCTGCAGGCGACGCCGTTCGGCGGCGAGGAGTACGGCGTCGAGGTGCACGCCAACGTCGCCGACAACCTCCTCCGCGGCCGCTACCTGGAGGACACCGCGCTCCAGTCCGGGCTGTCGCTCCTGGCGCTCTTCCTCCTCGGACCGCTCGTCGCCTGGCTGGTCGTGGCCGTCGAGCGCCACCTCTACGGCTCGCTCTGGGGGATCGTCCTCGTCGTCGCCTGGCCTTCCCTCTGCTACGCCTCGCTCGCCGGCCCCGGCTGGCACCTCCAGGCGACGGGGCCGGTCCTCGCCGGCGGCATCGCGCTCGTCGGCGCCTTCGCCTACCGGGTGCTCGTCGTCGAGGCGACGGCGCGCCGCATCGAGCGGACCTTCAAGCACTACGTCTCCGCCGCCGTGGTCGAGGAGATGCTGCGCGATCCCCGGGAGGTCAAGCTGGGCGGCGAGCGGCGCGACCTGACCGTCCTCTTCTCCGACATCCGCGGCTTCACCACCCTCTCCGAGAGCCGCGACTCGGACCAGGTGATGCGCCTGCTCAACGAGTTCTTCACTCCCATGACCCACATCGTCCTCGCGGAAGGGGGGACGCTCGACAAGTACATGGGCGACGCCATCATGGCCTTCTTCGGCGCCCCCCTGGCGCAGCCGGACCACGCGGCGCGCGCCTGCCGCGCCGCCCTCGCCATGCGCGCCGAGCTGGCGGCGCTCAACGAGCGCTGGCGGGCGCGCGGCGAGCTCGGGCCGGACGCCAGGCTGGGCATCGGCATCGGGCTCAACAGCGGCGAGATGTCGGTCGGCAACGTCGGCTCGGAGAGCGTCTTCGGCTACACGGTGATCGGCGACAACGTCAACCTGGGCTCCCGGCTGGAGGGGCTCAACAAGATGTACGGCACGGAGGTGATCGTCTCCGCGGCGACGGCGGGGGCGGTCGGCGGGGTGGGGGAGGGCTTCGTCTTCCGCGAGCTCGACTCGGTGCGGGTCAAGGGCAAGCTGACGCCGGTCGCCATCTACGAGCTGATCGGCGAGCGCGGCAAGGTGGATCCCGGGCGTCACCAGAACGTCGAGCGCTTCGCGGCGGCGCTGGCCGCCTACCGCGGGCGTGACTTCGCGGCCGCCGCGGCGATCCTCGCCGACGACCGCTTCGGCGGCGACGGCCCGGCGGGCATCCTCCGCGAGCGCTGCCGCCGCCTCGCCGCCTCGCCGCCGCCGGCGGAGTGGGAGGCGGTCGAGAACCTGACCTCGAAGTGAAGGGGCTGCGTGGTTTGCCCCACGGGCACGTCCTCACCATTGTCATCCCGAGCGTGAGCGAGGGACCTGGGCGGGGGGAGGCCTTCCAAACCTTTGGTAGCAAAGGGCTTCGCGCCGCCCTTCCCCCCAGGTCCCTCGCTCACGCTCGGGATGACAAGTCCTAAGCTCACGCGCGGCAACCGGGTCGGAGGGCCGGAGCGTCTATCGATGAAATCCCGACCGTCATCCCGAGCGTGAGCGAGGGACCTGGGCGGGGGGGAGGCCTTCCAAACCTTTGGTAGCAAAGGGCTTCGCGCCACCCTTCCCCCCAGGTCCCTCGCTCACGCTCGGGATGACAAGTCCTAAGCTCACGCGCGGCAACCGGCGGGTCGGAGGGCCGGAGCGTCTATGGATGAAACGCTGTTGCTCCGCGCTGCGATCCCGCCTATGCTGATCTTCAGGCTCTAAGAGACGCTGGAGGCAATGGATTGAGCCCGTGGCTCCTGAAGGCGGCGGCCGGCTGGGCCTGCTTGGCCCTCGCCATGGCGTGCGCTCCGGCGGCTGCCGCCGAGGGCCTCGCGGATTCCCTCGTGGCGTTCGCCGAGGGGGCCGAGGCGCTCGGGCGCGGCGACTCCGCGGCGGCGGTCGAGCGGCTCGAAGAAGCCGTCCGGCTGGCGCCCGAGGACGGCTCCTTCCGCTACGCGCTCGGCCTCGCCCTCCTCGGGGCCGGCCGGCCGGCGGAGGCGGCGACGGCGCTTGCCGCGGCCCTCGCCGCGCCCCGCCCGCCCGCCGCCGACCGCGCCGACGTCGAGTCGGCGCTCGCCCTCGCCCGGCGCGCCGAGTCCTCCGGAGAGAAGCCGGCCGCTCCCGCCCCGGTCTGGCGGGAGGAGAGGACCGCCTTCGACCGGCGGCCCGTGTGGTCGGGCCGGATCGCGGGAAGCGTGGCGTCCGACTCGAACCCCCAGCTGCTGTCGGAGAGCCTGCTGCTGCCGGACGGCCACGGCAAGCTGGTCGACGGCCGCGACCGCGACGCCCTCGCCGGCCTCGATCTGCGGCTCGACGCCGTCCCCGTCTACGACCGCGGCGGCTGGACCCTGGGGTTTGGCTTGACGGGCGGCCGCTCGGCGCACCGCGACTTCGGCTATCTCGACCTCTCGCAGCTCGGCGCCACCGTCCAGCTCGCCCGCGGCGCCGACCCGCGGGGCTGGGTCGACGGACCGCTCGGCCCGGCGCGCGTCCCCTTCGGCGACGACCGCGCCTCGCTGGTGCTGCAAGGGGGCGGCGCGCAGTGGTGGCTGGGGAGCGACTCCTTCCTGCGGACGGCGGGCGGCGGCGCCGGCGTGACGCTCCGCGAGTCGCCGGCGGCCGCCACCGGGATCGACGTCGCCTATCTCGACCGGCGGTTCTCCGGCCTCTACGCCGGCCGCTCCGGGCGCGACGCCTCGCTCGCTCTCGACCAGCTCTTCTTCTGCGGCCGCACCGACCGCTACCTCCGCCTCTCCGCCGCCGGCACCGATCGCGCGACCGACGGCACGGCGGGGCGGCCCTTCGCCGGCAAGCAGGTCGCGGGCGGCGCCGAGCTGGCGCTGCCGCTCGGCCTGCGCTGGAGCCTGCTGCTCTCGGGCAGCTACGCCCGCTTGAGCTTCGATCATCCGGAGTCGAACCTGTTCAATCCCATAGGTCCCCTCGGGCCGGCGCGCGAGGACCGCACGTCGCGGGCCGCCGCGGCGCTCTCCTGGGCGCTCACCGACCGCCTCGGCCTGACCGCGCGGGCTGCCTACACCCGCCGCTCCTCGAACGTCGACTTGGGCGACGGGCTGCCCGACCTCGGCTACCGGCGGACGGAGCTCGCGCTCGCGGCGAGCTGGGTCTTCTGATGCGCGCGCCCAACGCCGCCCCTACCTATCGGCCCGCGCCCGCCGCGCTGGCGCTGGCCGTCGTCGCCGTGCTCGGGTTTTTTTCCTGGGGGCTGGGCTCGGCGTCCGCCGCGAAGGCGGTCGGCACCGCGGTGATCGTCGTCCACGACGTCCGCGGGACGCCGCCGGGCGAGGCGGCGAAGCCGGTCCGACAGGGCGACGGCATCGTGCTCCAGGAGCTGATCACGACCGGCAAGGCCTCGGAGATCACCATGATCTTCCCGCCCGGCGGCAGCCTGCAGCTCGGCGAGAGCTCCTCGTTCCGGGTCGACAGCCAGGCGATCGACGACGCCACCGGCCGCACCACCTCGTTCCTCTCGCTCGTCGCCGGCAAGCTGCGGCTCGCCGTGCGCAAGCTCGCGCAGGCGGTCCAGGTCGGCACGCCGGAGGCGGTCTCCGGCGTCAAGGGCACGGCCGTCCGCTTCCTCGTAGCGCCGCTCGTCGGCACCTTCGTCGCCGTCGACGAGGGGGTGGTCTCCGTCCGCTCGCGCGCCGGCGGCGAGGCGGTGGACGTGGCGGCGGGGCAGTGGGTGCTGGTGCCGCCCGGCGGCCGCCCCACCCGCCCGGCGCCCCTGGCCCGCGGCCAGAGCCCGCTCGAGGACCCGCCCCTGATCGACCGCTTCGACCTCCAGTTCGAGCCGCCCAAGCCGCCACCGCCGGGCTCGCGGTCGCCCAATGGCTAAGCTCGACGGCTCGACCGCCGTTCTCCTCGTCCTCGGCGCCCTTTCCAGTGCCCCCGGCATGGCCGGCGCGCTGCCTCCCTGCACCGTCGAGGTCGCCCCCCGGCCGACGGCCGGCGCCCAGTACGGCTGCTCGGTCGCGACGCACGGCGCGGTCGCCGCGGCGGGAGCCAACCTGGACCCCGCCGCCGGGCCGCACGGCGCCGGGGCGGTCTACGTCCTCCAGCCGAGCGGCCAGGTGCGGTTGACGGCGGCCGATGCCGGCGCCGGAGACCAGCTCGGGTTCGCCGTCTCGATCGGCGACGACGCGCTGGCCGCCGGGGCGCCGTTCGCCGCCGCGCCGGGGGCGGCGGGCGCCGGCGCCGTCTACGTCTTCGGCGCCCGCGGCGGCGCCTGGAGCGCCGACAGCCCGCAGACGAAGGTGACCGCGCCCGGCGCCCGCGGCGGCGACCGCTTCGGCCAGGCGGCGGCGCTCGCCGGCGCCGTCCTCGCGGTGGGGGCGCCGAACCGCACCGGGTCCGGCGGCAGCTTCTCGGGAGCGGTCTTCATCTTCCGGCGGAGCGGCGGCGCCGGCGGATCGTGGAACCTCGAGGCCGAGCTCGCCGACCCCGACGCGGCGCCGTTCGACGGCTTCGGCTACTCGCTAGCGCTCGCCGGCGACGTCCTCGC
>DATNKQ010000060.1:0-2626 GCA_035603315.1 Thermoanaerobaculia bacterium | reverse complement strand
GGCGGCCCGAAGGCGCTGGAGAAGCAGCGGGCGCAGGGCAAGATGACGGCGCGCGAGCGGGTGGCGGCGCTCTGCGACCCCGGAGCCCCCTTCCTCGAGCTCGGGCTGTGGGTGGCGGAGGGCTTCTACAAAGAGTACGGCGGAGCGCCCTCGGCGGGGGTGGTGGTGGGGATCGGCAGCATCCACGGGCGCGACGTCGTGGTGGTCGCCAACGATGCCACCGTCAAGGCCGGAGCCTGGTTCCCGCTCACCTGCAAGAAGGTGCTGCGGGCGCAGGAGATCGCGCTCGAGAACCGGCTGCCGATCGTCTACCTGGTCGACTCGGCCGGCGTCTTCCTTCCCCTCCAGGACGAGATCTTCCCCGACCGCGAGCACTTCGGCCGCGCCTTCTACAACAACGCCCGCCTCTCCGCCCTCGGGGTCTTCCAGATGGCGGCGATCATGGGCTCCTGCGTCGCCGGCGGCGCCTATCTTCCCATCATGAGCGACGAGTCGCACATCGTCGAGGGGACCGGTTCGATCTTCCTCGCCGGCTCGCACCTGGTGCAGGCGGCGATCGGCGAGAAGATCGGCAACGAGGAGCTGGGCGGGGCCTTCGTCCAGTGCGACATCTCCGGCGTCGTCGACCACCGCCATCCGGACGACGCCACCTGCCTGACGACGATCCGCAGTCAGTTCGCGCAGCTCGCCGAAGGCGCGCGCGCTCCCTTCGCGCGGCGGGCGCCGGCCGACCCGCTCTATCCCGCCGAGGAGCTCTACGGCGTGATGCCGATCGACCGCGGCAAGCCCTACGACACCCACGAGGTGTTGGCGCGCCTTTTGGACGGCAGCGAGCTCGACGAATACAAAGCGGAGTACGGCCAGACGCTCATCTGTGGCACCGGCTGGGTGGAGGGCTGGGCGGTGGGGGTGGTAGCGAACCAGCGCTCGATCGTGGCGCGGAAGACCGGCCTCGGGCCGGGCGACCGGGAGCTGCACATCGGCGGGGTGATCTACTCCGAGTCGGCCGACAAGGGGGCGCGCTTCGTCGAGCTCTGCAACCAGAAAAAGATCCCGCTCCTCTTCCTCCAGGACGTCACCGGCTTCATGGTCGGCAGCCGCGCCGAGCGCGGCGGCATCATCAAGGACGGCGCCAAGATGGTCAACGCGGTCGCCAACTCGACGGTGCCCAAGATCACCCTTTTCGCCGGCAACTCCTACGGCGCCGGCAACTACGCGATGTGCGGCAAGGCCTACGGCGCGCGCTTCCTCTACGCCTGGCCGTCGGCGGCGATCGCGGTGATGGGCGGCGACCAGGCTTCGAAGACGCTCCTCTCGATCCAGCTCAAGAACCGCGGCGAGGACGTCTCGGAGGAGGAGAAGAAGCAGCGCCTGGCGGAGATCCAGGCCCGCTACGCCGCCGCCATGGATCCGCGCTACGCCGCGGCGCGCCTCTGGGTGGACGCGCTGATCGACCCGAAGGAGACGCGGAGCGTGATCGGGCGGTCGCTGGCCTGCGCGGCGATGAACCCGGAGATCCCGGAGTTTCGGACCGGCGTGCTGCAGACGTAAAAATCCCCCTCCCTCCCTCGTGCCGGCGCCCCCACCCGCGGCGGGTCCTGTCGCGGCGCCGTTTCCCGCGCGACGGCACGCGCGGGATCCCTCGGCACCACGCCACCCGCCGCACCGCCCCCGTTGGCGCGGCGTGTTAACTTCCCGGCCGATGCGGCCCTTGAGAGGTGGAGGACGAGGCTGGCTGGAAGTGGCTGGGCTCTTCGGTTTCGGTGTGGGGATCTGCCTTTACTACGGGCGGATCGGGTTCATGCCTCTCGATCACTCAATCGTCTTCGACGGCGCTTATCGGGTGATCTCGGGGCAGGTGCCGCTGCGCGACTTCGATCTTCCTTCGGGCGTGGTCCCCATTCTGTTGCAGGCGGTTGGGTTCAAGCTCCTCGGTCTCACCTGGTTCTCCTACTGTCTGCATGCGGCTTTTATCAACGGCCTCTTCTGCTTGACGGCCTATGGCTTTCTGCGGTTGCTGGGGGGCGGCCGGTTGCTCGCCTTTTTCTACGCCGCGTTGAGCGGGGTGGTGTTCTACCCGCCGATCGGCGTTCCCTACCTGGAGCAGCATGCTTTCTTCTTCACTCTGGCGGCTCTGGTACTCACCCTTGCGGCAGCAAGGTCATTAAATGGGCGCAGGGCATTCTTACTCGGAGCATTGGTGCCGGTGGCGCTCGCCGCCGCGGCTCTCAGCAAGCAGATTCCCACAGCTCTTGCCCTGCCGCTCGTTCCCTTGCTTCTCCTTCGTTCGGGGGCGCGGCAGCGTCGCTGGGCGGCTCTGGGGGTGGCGGCGGGAGTTGTTGTCGTTACCGTTCTCCTATTGGGCGCGCTGCCGCTCTTCCACATCCCGCCGGCGCGCGTGGTGCGCGATCTGTTCGACCTCCCCGGCGCGCTCGGCCGCGCCCGCTTCGTCAAGATGATCCGCACCCACGGCGATCTGGCGCACGCCGTCGGGCGCCAGCTCGTGGCCTGGGGGTCGGCGGCGGCCGGCTCCACCGCTCTGCTCTCGGCGGTGCTGGGCCTCGTTGGAGCGGCGGGCGTTGCCGTGGCCCTCCGGCGCCGCGACCGCGGTCGCGCCGTCTTCTTT
>DATNKQ010000058.1:0-4431 GCA_035603315.1 Thermoanaerobaculia bacterium | reverse complement strand
CTATAACCCCAAGACCAAGAAGTTCTTCGCCTTCTCGGACTCCTTCGTCCCCGACCCCGGCAACTACCGCCAGGACCTGTGGTCGCAGGTCGGCTTCCCCAAGGGCCCCGACACCTTCGACGACCTCTACAAGGGGTCGGTCGCCATCAAGAAGAAGTTCGGCAACCCCTGCGGCCTCGGGCTGTCGCAGGAGCTCGACACCAACATGGCGGTGCGGGCCATGCTGTGGAGCTTCGGCGGCGCCGAGCAGAACGAGGCCGGCCAGGTGGTCATCAACTCGAAGCACACCGTCGAGGCGCTCAAGTTCATGCGCTCGCTGTACAAGGATTCCGAAACGGCCGAGGTGTTCACCTGGGACCCCTCCTCCAACAACCGCGGCATCCTCTCGGGGAAGCTCGCCTACGTGCAGAACGCTATCTCGGTGACGCGTACGGCGGAGAAGGACAACCCCGAGATGTCGCAGAAGATCCAGCTCACTCCGGCGCTCAAGGGGCCGGTGCGGCGGATCGCCTCCGAGCACGTCATGAGCTGCTACGTGGTCTGGAAGTTCGCCGAGAACCCCGAGGGCGCCAAGAAGTTCCTCGCCGACTACATGGACGACTTCGGGGCCGCCTTCCGGGCCAGCGAGTTCTACAACTTCCCCTGCTTCGCCAAGACGGTGCCGAACCTGAAGGAGCTCATCGCCAAGGACCCCAAGGCGAGCCCGCCCGAGAAGTACGCGGTGCTCGGCAACGTCCTCGACTGGGCTACCAACGTCGGCTACCCCGGCTACGCCACGGCGGGGATCGACGAGGTGTTCAACACCTTCGTGCTGCCCACCATGTTCGCCAAGGCGGCGCGCGACGAGATGAAGCCGGAGGAAGCCGCCGCCGCCGCCGAGAAGGAGATCAAGCGCATCTTCGACAAGTGGAAGTGAGCGGGGAGGCGCGATGGCGGTCGTCGAGACACGGAGCCTGACCAAGGTCTTCAAGCATGGGGAGCTGGGCGCCGTCAACGACGTCGACCTGCTGACGAAAGAAGGGGAGTTCATGGTCTTCCTCGGGCCCTCGGGCTCGGGGAAGACCACCCTCCTGCGCATGATCGCCGGGCTCGAGGAGCCGACGCGCGGCGATGTTCTGATCGGGGGCAGGGTGGTGACCGGGCTCGCCCCGCGCGAGCGCCGCATCGCCATGGTCTTCCAGAGCTATGCGCTCTACCCGCACCTCTCGGTCTACAAGAACATCGCCTTTCCCTTGCGCGCGCAGGGGTTGCCGAAGGAGCAGCACCGCCAGAAGGTGGAGTGGGCCTCGGGCCTCCTGGGCATCGGTCAGCTCCTCGACCGCAAGCCGCGCGAGCTCTCGGGCGGCGAGCGCCAGCGGGTGGCGCTCGCCCGCGCCATCGTCCGCGAGCCTTCCGTCTTCCTGCTCGACGAGCCGTTATCCAACCTCGACGCCAAGCTGCGCGCCTCGGCCCGCGAGGAGCTCACCCAGTTCCACAAGCGCGTCGGCACCACCACCATCTACGTCACCCACGACCAGATCGAGGCCATGGCCATGGGCGACCGCATCGTCGTCCTCGACAAGGGGCTGGTGCGGCAGGTGGGCTCGCCGCGCGAGGTCTACGACGACCCCGCCGACACTTTCGTCGCCACCTTCCTGGGCTCGCCGCCGATGAACCTCATCGACCACGGCGAGGTGCTCGTCGGATTCCGGCCCGAGCACCTCCTGGCGCGCGCGCTCGCCGAGGCGTCGGCGGCCCCTATCGCCAACATCGCCGCCCGCGTCACCTTGGTCGAGTACCTGGGCAGCGAGCGCATCCTCTACGCCCGCGTCGAGCGCGGCCGCTTCGCCGGGCAGAAGGTGATCGCGCGGCTGCCGGCCATCTTCCAGGATGCCATGCCGGAGGACGAGGTGGTGGAGCTCGCCGTCGCCGAGCGCCACCTCCGGTTCTTCGACCAGGCGAGCGGCCGCCGGACGGAGTCGAGGCCCCTGACGTGGGAGTGAGGCGCGGCCAAAGCGATCGCCTCTTGGGCGCCGCCATGTTCGGCCCGGCGCTCCTCTACATCGCGGCGCTGGTAGGGCTGCCGCTCGTCCTCGCCTTCCTCTACAGCGTCGGCGACGTCAAGGTCGGCAGCGTCGGCTACCACTTCGTCGGCCTGGCGAACTTCAAGAGCGTGTTCCAGAACCCCGCCTTCCGCGGCGCCCTCTGGCACTCCTTCATCTTCACGGTGGCGTCGCAGGCGATCGTCATCGTCGGCGCCAACATCCTGGCGCTCGCGCTCCGCGACCGCTTCCGCGGCCGCGCGGCGGTGCGCTTCCTCCTCCTGCTGCCCTGGGTGGCCCCCATCTCCCTCGGAGCCATCGGCTGGAAGTGGATCCTCGACTCCATTTACAGCGTCATCAACTGGGGGCTGGTGCACGTCCATCTGGTCCAGCCCTTCGACGCGCCGATGTGGCTGGGCGAGCCGAAGCTCGCCATGCTGTCGGTCATCCTCGTGCACTCCTGGCGCCTCCTCCCCTTCTCCACCGTCATCATCCTCGCCGGTTTGACCGCCATCCCCCGCGACATCCCCGAGGCGGCGGCGGTCGACGGCGCCGGCTTCTGGCGCACCCATCTGGAGATCCTCCTGCCGATGATGCGGCCGATCATCAACGTGGCGGTCCTCTTCGGCGTCGTCTTCACCTTCACCGACATGACGGTGGTCTACATCCTCACCCGTGGCGGCCCCTACGACTCGACGCAGGTGCTGCCCTCGCTCGCTTTCTTCACCGGCATCCTGGGCTCGGACCTCGCCGAGGGAGCGGCCATCTCGGTGTTCCTCGTTCCCATCCTGGTGGTCATCGCCTGGCTGATGCTGCGGGTCGCCCACAGGGCGGAGGTGGTGTGATGGGTAGCGGCACAATTTGGCCTCCCTCCGCTCCTTCGGGGGCGCGCCCCGGATCTTTTTTTGCCTGCGAAAGCAGATGGTGGGGCGCTGCCAGTCGCTGCGTGAGGCCGAATTGAGCCGCTATCGAATCCTGCGCTGGGCAGTTCTCCTCCTCTTCGCGTCGCTTCTGGCCTTCCCGTTCCTGTGGATGGCGATCACCAGCTTCAAACGCACGAGCGATCTCTACAACATCGCCAACAACCCCTTCCTCTTCAATCAGCCGCCGACCCTCGAGCACCTGAAGCTCCTCTTCCGCGAGACCCTTTTCCTGCGCTGGCTCGGCAACACCGCCATGGCCGGCGTGGCGGTGGTCGCCATCACCCTTCTCCTCGCCCTCCCCGCCGCCTATTCCCTGGCGCGGCTCACGGGGTCGTGGGGGCAGAAGCTCGGCATCGGCATCTTCCTCACCTATCTGATCCCGCCGACGCTCCTCTTCATCCCCATGTCGCGCGTCGTCGCCCTCCTCGGCCTGCAGGACTCCCTGTGGTCGATCATCCTCGTCTATCCGACCTTCACGATCCCGTTCTCCATCTGGCTCCTCATGGCCTTCTTCAAGTCGATCCCGCGGGAGCTGGAGGACGCGGCGATGGTGGACGGCCTCACCCGTTTCCAGGCTTTCCTGCAGCTCGTCATCCCCATCTCCCTCTCCGGCATCCTGACGGTGGTCATCTTCAGCTTCACCTTGGTCAGCCAGGAGTTCGTCTACGCCCTGACCTTCATCTCCAGCGCCGAGCACCAGACGGTGAGCGTCGGAGTCCCCATCTACCTGGTGCGCGGCGACGTCTACTTCTGGGGCTCGCTGATGGCCGCCTGCCTGATCTCCAGCCTGCCCATCGCGATCCTCTACAACTCATTCCTCGACCGCTTCATCGCCGGCTTCACGGTGGGGGCGGTGAAGTAGTGGCCGCCGAGCCGCCGCTCCCGATCCTGCCGCTCCTGATCGCCGGCCGCTGGAGCCTTTCCGGCGGGTCGCGCACCGACCCCGTCTTCGAGCCCGCCACCGGCGCGGTGCTGGCCCGCGTGCCCTATGCAACGGCCGCGGAGACCGACGCCGCCGTCGCCGCGGCCGCGAGCGCATTTCCGGCCTGGCGCGACACGCCTCTCCCCGATCGCGTGCAGGTGATGTTCCGCTACAAGCAGCTCCTGGAGGATCACCTCGAGGAGCTGGCGCGAATCGTCAGCCGCGAGAACGGCAAGCTCCTGGCCGACGCCCGCGGCGAGGTGCGCCGCGGCATCGAGGTGGTGGACTTCGCGGCCGGCATGCCCAGCCTGCTGATGGGCGAAACGGTGCAGGGGATCGCCAGGAACATCGACAGCCACAGCGTCCGTGTGCCGCTAGGCGTGGTGGCAGGAATCTGCCCGTTCAACTTTCCGGCGATGATCCCCCTGTGGATGATTCCCCTGGCCGTCACCGCCGGCAACAGCTTCGTCCTCAAGCCTTCCGAGCGCACGCCGCTGACGGCGGCGCGGCTCGCCGAGCTGCTGCTGGCGGCGGGCCTGCCGGCAGGGGTGCTGAACCTGGTGCA
>DATNKQ010000055.1:0-11125 GCA_035603315.1 Thermoanaerobaculia bacterium | reverse complement strand
CCGCCCCTACATAAACAGAAACGGCCGATCGCTTGGGTGGCTTTCCTCGGGATCGCGCTCGCGCTTCCCTCCGCTGGCAGCGCCTGGGCCGCCGTTGCCGCCAAACCGCCGGCCGCGCCCGCTCCGCTGACCGCCGAGCAGGCGCTCTCGCGCCGCCAGCTCGGCGGTCTCCGCGCCTCCCCGGACGGCCGGCGGGTGGCTTTCACCGTCGGCGAGCCGCCCAAGGAGGAGGCCCCGCGGCGCCATGTCTGGGTTCTCGAGATCGGCGTCGGCGGCACTGCGGGGAGCCGCGACGCGCGCCAGTTCACCAACTCTCCGAAGTCCGAGTGGGAGCCCCGCTGGTCGCCCGACGGCCGCACCCTCGCCTTCCTCTCCGACCGCGAGGAGCGGCCGCAGGTGTGGACGATGCCCGTCGACGGCGGCGAGGCGACGCGGCTGACGGAGGGGAAGTCGGGCGTCGAGGCCTTCGAGTGGTCGCCCGACGGCCAGTCGATCGCCTACCTCGCGGCGGAGCCCAAGAGCGACGCCGAGGAGAAGAAGGAGAAGGAGAAGGACGACGCGCGGCTCGTCGACCGCGACGACCGGCCGGCGCGCCTCTGGCTCTTCGACCTGGCGGCGAAGAAGGCGCGGCAGCTCACCCACGCCCCCTGGCGCCTCTCCGAGCTCGCCTGGGCGCCCGCCGGCGACCGCCTGTACGTCGTCGCCACCGACCACCCGGAGAGCGACCAGTGGACGGACCGCATCGTTGCCGTCGAGATCGCCGACAGCGACGGGAAGGTGACGCCGCTGGCCGTCCCGCGAGGACCGTTCGGCGGCCTGCGGGTGGCGCCCGACGGCGGCGCCCTCGCCTACGTCGGCGCGCGGGTCGACGGCCCCGTCCCGCACGACCTCTGGCTCCTGCCGCTGGCGAAGGGCGGCGCCGACGGCCCGGCGCGCAACCTCACCGGCGAGAACATCGACCGCGCGGTCGAAGGCTTCGTCTGGCGGGCGGACGGCTCGCTCGTCGTCCTCGGCGCCGACGGCTTCGACAACCGCCTCTTCGCGGTGACCGTGGAAGGCAAGGCCCAGGCGCTCGCCGGCGCGCCGGCAGTAACGACCGATTTCGTCGCCCTCGCGGGCTCCGCTCCCGCCGGCCCACCGGCGCTCGCCCTCGTCGCCGACCGCGCGGCCGAGCCGGCCGAGGTCTGGCTCTGGACCCCCGGCGACAAGCCCGTTTCGGCGACGCGGTTGAACGAGGCGGCACGGGCGCTGCCGGCGATCGCACCGGAGATCCTCCGCTACAAGAGCTTCGACGGCACCGAGATCGAGGGCGCCCTCCTCCTCCCCAAGAGCCTCGCCAAGGGGGCGCGCGCGCCGCTCGTCGTCCTCGTCCACGGCGGCCCGACAGGACACTGGCGGGACCGCTTCGAGCCCTGGGGGCAGATGCTCGCCGCGCGCGGCTTCGCCGTCTTCTACCCCAACGTCCGCGGGTCCGACGGCTACGGCATCCGCTTCCTCGAGATGAACCGCGGCGACTGGGGCGGCGGCGACTTCAAGGACGTTATGGCGGGGGTCGATTTCCTCATCGCCAGAGGGATCGCCGATCCCCAGCGGCTGGGCATCGGCGGCTGGTCGTACGGCGGCTACATGGCGGAATGGGCGATCACCCAGACCACCCGATTCCAGGCCGCCGTCACCGGCGCCGGCATGAGCGACCTGGCGAGCGAGTTCGGCACCGAGAACGGCTCCGCCTACGACGAGTGGTTCTACGGCCTCCCGTACGAGAACGCCGAGCGCTTCTGGAAGAGCTCGCCAATCCAGTACGTGAAGGCCGCCAAGACCCCGACCCTCATTCTCCAGGGCGAGGCGGACGCGACCGACCCCATCGGCCAGAGCCAGCAGCTCTACCGCGCCCTCAAACGCTACGGGGTGACGACCGACTTCGTCGTCTACCCGCGCGAGGGGCACGGCATCCGGGAGGAGAAGCACCAGCTCGACCGCCTCAACCGCGTCATCGACTGGTTCGCCAAATACCTGCGGGAGCCGGGCGGCGCTCCAGCACCGAAGACCGCCCCGAAGACCACGACAGGAGGGTCCCAGTGAGAGTGAGAGAGCGCAGCGAGGGGAGCGATCGGAGGGATGGGAGTCAGGGGAAAGAACGTGAGAAGGGCGGGCTGACCCGGCGCGGCTTCCTGGGCGCGGGTGTCGTGGGCGGCGCGCTGGCCCTCACGGGACCTGCCTTGCCGCGGCTGGCGGCGGCGGAAGCCGCGGAAGGCAAGGCTGGAGATCGAGAGGCGCCGCCGGCCTTCGAGCTGGCGGAGGCGACGATCGCCGAGCTGCAGGCCGGGATGCAGGCGGGCCGGCACACGGCGCGGTCGCTGACTGAAAGCTATCTGGGGCGCATCGAGGCGCTGAACCTCAAAGGCCCGGAGCTCCGCCACGTCCTCGAGGTCAACCCGGAGGCGCTGGCGATCGCCGACGCCCTCGACGCCGAGCGCAAGGCGAAGGGGCCGCGCGGGCCGCTCCACGGCATCCCCATCCTCCTCAAGGACAACATCTCGACCGCCGACAAGATGACGACGACGGCCGGGTCGCTGGCGCTCGAAGGCTCGATCCCCGCCCACGACGCCTTCGTCGCCGCGCGCCTGCGGGCTGCCGGCGCCGTCCTCCTCGGCAAGACCAACCTCTCGGAGTGGGCGAACTTCCGCTCCCAGCATTCGTCCTCCGGCTGGTCCGGCCGCGGCGGCCAGTGCCGCAACCCCTATGCCCTCGACCGCTCGCCCTCGGGCTCGAGCTCCGGCTCCGGCGTCGCCGCCGCCACCAGCTCCGCCGCCGCCGCCATCGGCTCCGAGACCGATGGCTCGATCGTCTCGCCCTCGGCGGCCTGCTCGCTGGTCGGCATCAAGCCCACCCTCGGGCTCCTCAGCCGCAGCGGCATCATCCCCATCGCCCACAGCCAGGACACGGCAGGCCCTATGGCCCGCACGGTCGCCGACGCCGCGGTCCTCCTGTCCATCCTGGCCGGCATCGATGCGGATGACGCCGCCACCAAGGCCGGCGCCGGCAAGGCCGCCGCCGACTACACGAAGTTCCTCGATCCCCAAGGCTTGAAGGGGGCGCGGATCGGGGTGGCGCGCCAGCGCTACTTCGGCTACAGCCAGGTGACCGACCGCGTCATCGAAGCGGCGCTCGACGCCATGAAGCAGCAGGGGGCGACGATCGTCGACCCCGCCGACATCGTCACCGCCGGGCAGTTCGACGACTCGGAGTTCGACGTCCTCCTCTACGAGTTCAAGGCCGACCTCGACCGCTACCTGGCGGGCCTGGGGTCCGCGGCGAAGGTCCATTCGCTCAAGGACGTCATCGATTTCAACGAAAGGGAGCGCGCGAAGGAGATGCCCTGGTTCGGCCAGGACACCATGATCCTGGCCCAGGCGAAGGGACCGCTCACCAGCGCCAAGTACAAAAAGGCGCTGGCCAAGGACCATCTCCTGAGCCGCGCCAAGGGGATCGACGCGACCTTGAAGAAGCACCGCCTGGACGCCATCGTGGCGCCCACCGGTGGGCCCCCCTGGCTCATCGACCTCGTCGACGGCGACAGCCCCGGAGGCGGCAGCTCCTCCCCCGCCGCGGTCGCCGGCTACCCCAGCATCACCGTCCCCGCCGGCTTCGCCCACGGCCTCCCCATCGGCCTCTCCTTCATCGGCCCCGCCTGGAGCGAGCCCAAGCTCCTGAAGCTGGCCTACGCCTTCGAGCAAGCCACCAAGCACCGCCGCCCGCCGCAGTTCAGGCCGAGCGCGGACCTGGGGGTCGGTCAGCCCTGAAAGGGCGGCAGAAAGCTCCCGCCCCCGCTCACTCCTTCGGGATCGCCAGCGGTTCCTTGGCCGGCAGGAGGCCGATGCCGGCCTCTTCGGCTTGGCGGCGGAAGGCGGCTACGTCGCCGGCGAAGAGCTTGTTCACCTCCGCGAGGACTCCCTCGACGAGGGTTTCGGTCTGCTTGAGGAGGATCTGCTGGGTGGGGTTGGGCGGCGCCCAGGAGGAGGTGAGGGCGAAGTCGAGCCCTCCCAGCTTCGAGAAGACGTCCGCCTCCCGCACGATCCCCTTGGTGTGGGGCGGGACCCAGAGCTTCTTCTCGACCGCGACGAGGCTCGCCTTCAGCTTCTCGCCCGCCTGCACGAGCGGCTTCGAGGCCTCCTCCGCCTTTGTCTTGGCGGCGCCGTGCAGTCCTTCGCTCCGCTTCTTCACCTTGGCGAGGACGACGTCGACGTCGCCCTTGGCCGCCAGCACCCTTTCGATCGCCTCGGTGGCCGTGTTCTGCAGCCGGCCTTCGCGCTCCAGGGCCGCGTCGCGGGCCTTCCAGGCGTCGGCCGTCTGCTGGGCGAAGCGCGGGTCGGGGAGGACCTTGACCGTCCCCTTGGCCTCGTGGCCGCGGAAGCGCACCGTCACGCCGTAGGTGCCGGGCACGACCTGCGGCCCGCCCGGCTCCTCCTCCGTGAAGAACCGCCGGCGCTCGCGCGGCGGCTCCTTCCAGGCGTTGCGGCCGAGGTCCCAGACAGCGCGGTTGACCCCCAGCTTGGCCGGCCCCTCGAAGGTGCGGACCTCCTTGCCGGCGGCGTCGGAGATGACGATCTCGACCTTGGGCTCCTTGCCGCCGCGCTCCCCCTCCTTCGGCTTCTCCTCCGGCGCTCCCGCCACCGCCGGCTTCTCCTCCTGCCGCGGCGTGCTGGCGGGCGCCGCTTCGGCGGCCGGGCTTTCAGACGTCTCCGCAGTCGCCGCGGTGGACGCGCGCCGCGTCCGCGTCTCCTCTTTGCGCTGGCGCTCCTTCTCGTCGTCGGGATAGGCGAGGCCGGGGAGGTTGAGCGAGTAAGTGAGGATGGCTCCGTAGGGCCGGCTCTGGCCGCGGAACTCGCCGGCGCCGCCGCCCCGCGCCCCGCCGCCACCCTGGAGAGAGTGCTCCAGCGCGTCGCCAGCGGGGAAGAGGTGGAGCGGCTCTTTGAGCGTCGCTTCCGACAGCGTGCGAAGCGGCGTCACGTCATCCAGCACGTAGAGGGCGCGGCCGTGGGTGGCGATCACCAGGTCCTGGTCGCGGGGATGGACTACCAGGTCGAAGACCGGCGCGGTGGGGAACCCGTGGGTCCAGCGCAGCCAGCGCCTGCCGCCGTCGGGCGAGATCCAGAGGCCGAACTCGGTGCCCAGGAAGAGGAGGTCCTTGTCGACCGGGTCCTGCTCGATCGCCTGGGCGAAGCCGCGGAGCTCCTTGCCGACGAGGCTCGTCCAGCTCTTCCCGTAATCGTCGGTGCGGTAGACGTAGGTCGTCCAGTTGGAGCGCCGGTGGTCGTCGAATACCACGAAGGCGGTGGCGGCGTCGTGGCTCGAGGCCGTGATGTGAGGGATCCAACTGTGCGCGGGGACGCCGGGGACGTTGGCCTCGACGCTCGTCCAGGTCGTGCCGCCGTCGCGGGTGAGCTGAATGCGGCCGTCGTCCGTCCCCACCCAGATCTCTCCCTTCGCCAGGGGCGACGGCGCGATGGCGAGGATCGTCGTGTAGTTCTCGGCCGCCGTGACGTCCAGGGTCAGGCCGCCGCTCGTCTCCTGCTTCTGCCACTCCGGGTTGTTGGTCGTCAGGTCGGGGCTGATCGTCGTCCAGCTTTCGCCGCGATCCGTCGATCGGTGCAGGTACTGGCTGCCGTAGTAGACCGTGCCGGCGTCGAAGGGATCGACCGCCAGACCGGCGTTCCAGTTGAACCGCAGCTCCTGGCCGTCGGGGTTGGGCGGGCGGATCCACTTGCGCTCGCCGCTCTTGACGTCCCAGCGCACGAGGGCGCCGCCCTGGGACATCGAGTAGCCGCGGGTGGAATCGGCGGAATCGGGGCGGACGTCGAAGCCGTCGCCGCCGCCGACCGGCTCCCAGTCCGAGTTGCGGATGCCGCCCCGCGACCAGACCGAGCTCGGCCCGCGCCAGGAGCCGTTGTCCTGCAGGCCGCCGTACACGTGGTAGGGCGTGTCCATGTCGACGGCCACGTGGTAGAACTGGCCGATCGGCAGCGTGCCCACGAAGGCCCAGGTCTCGCCGCGGTCGCGGCTCACCCCCACCCCGCCGTCGTTGCCGATGACGAGGAAGCCGGGGTCCCGGGGATCGATCCACAGCGCGTGGTGGTCGCCGTGGATCTCGCGCGAGCGGCCGAGCAGCTCGAAGGTCTTGCCGGAGTCGTTCGAGACCTGCACCCGCGCCGCCAGGTTGTAGACGCGGTTGGGCCATGCCGGGTCGACGTGGATGTCGGAGTAGTAGAAGGGGCGCTCGGCGGTCTCGGGGTCGTCGTTGACGATCTTCCAGCTCTTGCCGCCGTCGGCGGAGCGGAGCAGCGCGCTCTTCTCGGCCTCGACCAGGGCGTAGACGATCTCCGGGTTGGAGCGCGAGATCGCCAGGCCGATCCGCCCGAGGTCGCCCTTGGGCAGCCCGTCGTCCTCGGTGAGCCGCTTCCAGCTCTCGCCGCCGTCGTAGGTGACGTAGAGGCCGGAGCCCGGCCCCCCCGAGCGGAAGGACCACGGCCAGCGCCGGAACTGCCAGAGGCCGGCGAAGAGCTTGTTGGGGTTCCGGGGGTCCATCACCAGCTCGGCGGCGCCCGTGCGCTCGTCGGCGAAGAGCACCCGCTTCCAGCTGCGGCCCCCGTCGGCGGTCTTCCAGACCCCGCGCTCCGGATTCTCCCCCCACACCCGGCCGAGGGCGGCGACGTAGGCGACGTCGGGGTTCCCGGGATCGAGGACGATGCGGCTCACGTGCTCGGTCTTCTCTAGGCCTACGTGCTTCCAGGTGCGCCCGCCGTCGAGCGAGCGGTAGACGCCGTCGCCCACCGAGACGCTGTTGCGCGGCGCCGCCTCCCCGGTCCCCACCCAGACGACGTCGGGGTTGGCCTGGTTGACGGCGATGGCGCCGATCGAGGCGACCGGCTGGTCGTCGAAGATGGGCTGCCAGGTGAGGCCGCCGTTGACCGACTTCCAGACGCCGCCGGCGGCGGCGCCCACGTAGAGGACGTCGGGGTTCGACTCCACCCCCTCGATGGCGGCCACCCGGCCGCTCATGGCGGCGGGGCCGATCGCCCGCGCCTTCAAGCCGGCGAGGAGGCCGGGATCGAGCTCGGCGTGGAGGGGCGCGGCGGCCGCGAGGATCGTGAAGGCGACGGACAGACGGAACGCTCGATGCATGGTTCCTCCCCCAAGAATCGCCCGTAGTCTATGACTGGAAGGGGGCGCGGGAGCGACCTGGGAGGAACGGCGTGCAGGTCGAAGGATACCGCTCTGCTCATGGTTACCTTCCGATTGTCATCCCGAGCGTGAGCGAGGGACCTGGGGGAAGGGCGGCGCGAAGCCCCTTGCTACCAGAGGTTTGAAAGGCCACCCCCCGCCCAGGTCCTTCGCTCTCGCTCAGGATGACTTTGGTGGGAGGGTGTGCTTTCCGTCTCCTTGCTAGCTGCTTTCGCCTAGAACGCGTTGTTGTCGAGCCCGCCGCAGAGCAGCCCGGCCGTGCTGTTGTAGGTGTTGACCTTGCTCGAGAGGGTGTCGGTCACCGTCACCGTGTACGGCAGGTCGGAGAGGGCGCCGTAGAAGAAGACGATGCGGTCGCCGAAGTCGATCATCTTGGTCATCAGCTCGACGTTGCTGGCGTCGGTGAAGAAGAAGGTGCCGACGAGGTTCGAGAGCGGCGCCGCCCCGCCCGGGCCGCTCGTCCCGTTGCCGGGGTTCGCCCAGGTGACGTGGAGGGAGAAGCGGCCGTTCAACAGGCAGAGGGTGTTCTTGTCGGCGTGGCAGGAGCCGGAGGCGCCGGCCGTGGCGCCGAACGCCGGCAGCGCGGCGACGACCGCGCTCCCTGAAAGCCCGGCCTTCGGCAGCGTGGCGCCGCCGGGGAAGGCAGCCTGATCGATGCCGCCGCAGTCGCCGGACGAGTTGGTGTAGAAGCGGAACTGGCCGGTCTTGGTGTCGGTCACCGTGATGTCGAAGTGCAAGTTGGTGAGCTCGCCGAAGAACACCTTGACGACGCTACCGAAGTCGAGGGCCTTGACGAGGAGCTCGACGTTCGAGGGGTCGCCGAAGGAGAAGAAGCCGGTCGAGTCGGTGCGGGGGATGGCCCGCCCGACGCCGAAGGACTGGTCGAGCTGGTTCTGCCAGTTGACCTCGACGCGGAAGCGCCGATTGTTTAGGCACAGCACCGTCGTGCTCGCCCGGCAGGCGCCGGCCGGTTGGGGCTCGTAGAGGTGGCGGACGGCCGCCCGGTCGTCGGCGCTCAAGCGGCCGCCGCGGCCGTCGTCGTGCACGTTGGCGCGCATCAGGGCGTCGTTCTCGACCACGCGGCCGGCGCAGCTCCCGCTCGCGGCGTCGCCGCAGGAGTGCCCGAGGCCCAAGGTGTGCCCGAGCTCGTGGGTGATGATCTCCGAGAAGGTCGCGGAGGGGTTCCGGCGCGTCTGCAGGTAGCAGGCGATGACGCCGGTGACGACGTCCGCTCCCACCACCTGGAAGTAGCCGGCGCCGTTGAACGGCAGCGTCGTCGAGGTGTCGAACCAGGGGCCGCTGTGGGCGAGGATGCCGCCGCTCGAGCAGTCGAAGGCCGGCGTGATCTCGCTCTTGGGGTCGTTGAAGAGCATAGTGTTGATGTTGTCGAAGGTGGTCAATCCCGTGTCGGCGGCGTTGGTGCCGGCGAAGGTGTAGCGGATGGGGGTGCCGGGGTCGTTGTCCCAGGCGAGCAGGGCGTTCTGGAACTCCTGGAACCCGCCGCCGGCGAGCCCGTCCTGGCCGGCGAAGTTGGCGAACCAGGGCACGCTGCCGCCACGATCGAAGTCGAACCAGCGGGTCGCGGTCCCGTGGTAGGTCAGGAGGGTGAACTTCGCCTGGATCCGCGACTGGGCGCCCGCCGACAGCGTCGTGAAGTAGTCGGGCCGGCGCTCGAGGCCGCGGACGCGGTCCTCGAGCCAGCTGACGAAGAGCTCGAAGTCGCGCGGCCGGTCGCTGCCCGCCTCGCGGACGACCCCGTTCGGCTCACCGGGCTCGAAGCGCACCTCCTCCGTCGCCGCCAGGTCGCGGAAGGCGACCCGCCGCTCGCCGGCGTCGAGGTCGTGAAAGGCGCCGAGCATCAGGTGGAGGATGGCGTAGGAGCCGTCCGCCCGCGGAGCGAGAAAGAGGAGGGCGCGGTCGCCCTCGCGGAACTCGGGGGCGCCATAGATCCGCAGGCCGAGGCCGCCGGCGCGGATGCCGCCCGGCACCCGCACGAGGATGGTGCTCCCCGCCGTGTAGCCCTTGACGACGCGCTCGATCTCGAAGAGGTAGTCGGTGGCGGGAGCGCCGGCGGCGGGCGACGGCTCGACCGAAGAGACGCGGCCGGCGGCGATCACCGCGGCCTGGTCCGCCAGATGGGCGTCGGAGACCATGACGTACGAGGTGGCCGCGGCCGGTGCGACGGCGGCGGCGAGGCCGAGCGCGGCCAGAAGCAGGGCTCGCCCGAAGCGGTAGTGGGTGATCATGGTCGTCTCCTGGTGAGAATAGGACATGCTGCGATGGCTGCGCGGCGGCCCAACCTCTGGTTCTCGTCGTTTCCGGCTGTGTTCCTTCACGCTTAATAATACCAAGAATCCAGCACCGGCGGACTTCGCGGTCCGGAAGAGAGCCCGAAACGCGCTATCCTGCCGCCAGCTTCCGGCAAGGAGGAGCTATGGCAGAGCCACAGCGCACCCCCGCTCCGAGCCCGGTGTCCCCTAAGGTGGCCATCCCGGAGGAGCTGGCGCGGCGCCTCAAGAGCCCCTTCGGGCTGCGCTGGTTCTTCTGGCGCCAGCTGCCGCTGGCCCTGGTCGCCGGGCTCCGCGTCCGCGAGCTCGACGGCGAGCGCTGCGTGACGACGGTCCCCTACGGCTGGCGCACCCAGAACCCCTTCCGCTCCACCTACTTCGCCGCCCTGTCGATGGCGGCCGAGCTGTCGACCGGCGCGCCGGGGATGCTCGCCACCGGCCTCGCTCCCGAGCCGGTCGCGCTCTTGATCGTCGGCATGACGGCCAGCTTCGAGAAGAAGGCGACGGCGACGACGACCTTCACCTGCGAGGACGGGCAGCAGGCCTTCGCCGCCGTGGCGTCCACCCTCGCCTCCGGCGAGCCGGCGCGGGCCGACCTCCACTCCGTCGGCCGCGCGCCGGACGGCACGGTCGTCGCCCGCTTCACCTTCCAATGGTCGTTCAAGAAGCGGAGCCGGCCGGCCCGGTAGACGCCGCCGGCGCCCCGCCGTGCCCCCGACCGCCCTCGCCCTCCTCCTCGTCGCCGCCATTCTTCACGCGGGCTGGAACCTGCTCGTCAAGCAGGCCCGCGAGCGCTTCGTCTTCACCTGGTGGGCCATGGTCGTGGGGTCGCTGGCCTTCCTGCCGGTCCTCCTCGCCTCGCGGCCGCTGCCGGCGCGGGTCGCGCCCTATGCGTTCGGCAGCGCGCTCCTCGAGGCGGCCTACGTGGCGACCCTCGCCGCGGCGTACGGGCGCGGCGACTTCTCGCTCGTCTACCCGGTGGCGCGCGGCGCCGCGCCGGCGCTTCTCGCAGCCGGATCGGTCGTCTTCCTGGGCGAGCGGCTGCGGCCCGCGGGGGTGGCCGGGCTGGCGATCCTGGTGCTCGGGCTGATGGTGGTGGGCGGCAGCGGGCGGTGGCGGCGGCGCGCAGGCGAAGGGGTCGGTACGGGTGGCGTCGGGCTGGCCCTTCTGGTGGCCGTCCTCATCGCCTCCTACTCGGTCGTCGACGGCGCCGCCGTGCGCATCGCCCGGCCGGGGCCGTACACCGTCCTCGTCGTCGCCCTGACCGCCCTGGTGCTCACGCCCATCGTCGTCCGCCGCTACGGCTGGCGGGCGCTGGGCGAGGAATGGCGCGCCGCCTGGCCGCGCATCACCCTCGTGGGGATCCTCTCCATGCTCGCGTACATTCTCGTCCTCGGGGCCTACTCGATCGCCCGGGTCGCCTACGCCGGCGCGGTCCGCGAGGTGAGCGTCGTCTTCGGCGCCCTCGCCGGCTGGCGCTTCCTGGGCGAGGGTTTCGGGCTCGCCCGCACGGCCGGCGCCATTCTCGTCTTCGCCGGCATCCTCGTCCTCGCCCTCAGCGGTAGCTGACTCAGAGCCCCACGCCGGCTGCAACG
>DATNKQ010000051.1:0-8680 GCA_035603315.1 Thermoanaerobaculia bacterium | reverse complement strand
GGCGGCCCGCCGACGACCA
Source organism: Thermoanaerobaculia bacterium (assembly GCA_035603315.1). Classification (GTDB taxonomy): domain Bacteria; phylum Acidobacteriota; class Thermoanaerobaculia; order Multivoradales; family UBA5704; genus DATNKQ01. Next base: position 8,661 of record DATNKQ010000051.1, on the reverse strand, counting down.
GGCAGCCGCGGCAGAAGACGCGGGCGTCCGTCATGCCGGCCGGCACCTCGGCCGCCGCGAACGCTCCCGGCAGCTCGCGCACCGCCGCCCCCAGCCCCAGCCAGATTCCCTTCGAGCCCTCGTTGACCGCCGGCCCCGTGTAGTCGAGGGTATCCATCGAGAGGTTGGCGAAAACGTAGAGGTCGGTCTCCGGGCGGGTGCGGGCGAGGACGTGCTCCAGGGTGGCGGGGAAGTCCTTGAGGTCGATGCTCGCGTCGGTCACCAGCAGGAACTTGGTGAGCGAGAGCTGCCCCTCCCCCAGGATGCGGAAGGCGGAGGCCATGGCCTCGCGGCGGTAGCGCTCCTGGACGACCGCCGCGGCCAGCGAGTGGTAGCCGGTCTCGCCGTAGGACCACAACGCCCTCACCCCCGGCATGACGAGGGGGAAGAGCGGCGACAGCAGCTCCTGCAGGAGGTCGCCGATGTAGAAGTCCTCCTGGCGCGGCTTGCCGACGACGGTCGCCGGGTAGATGGCGTCGCGGCGGTGGGCCAGGCGCTCGATCTCCAGGACCGGGTAGTCGTGGCGCAGCGAGTAGTAGCCGTAGTGGTCGCCGAACGGCCCCTCCGGCCGCCGCAGGCGGGGCGGCACCCGGCCTGCCAGGGCGATCTCGGCGGTGGCGACGAGCGGGTGCGGCCAGCCGTCCGGAGGGCGCACCAGCGGCAGGCGCCCGCCGGCCAGGAGCGAGGCGAGCATCAGCTCGGGGACGTTCTCCGGCAGCGGCGCCACCGCCGCCAGGAGGAGGGCCGGCGGACCGCCTAAAAAGACCGTCGCCGGCAGGCTCTCGCCCCGCGCCTCGGCGGCGGCGTAGTGGAAGCCTCCCCCCTTGCCGATCTGCCAGTGCATGCCGGCCGTGCGCGGGCCGTGGACCTGCATGCGATAGATGCCGAGGTTGTGCCCCTTGCCCTCCGGGTGCTCGGTGTAGACGAGCGGCAGGGTGAGGAAGGGGCCGCCGTCCTCCGGCCAGGTGGTGAGGACGGGGAGGCGGTCGAGGCGAATTTCCGCGGGATCGCCGGTCGTCACCTCGAGGACCGGCCCCGAGCGGCGGCGGACGGTGCCGATGCGGAGCGCTTCGCGGGCGAGGTCGCGGGCGCCCCAGAGCTTACCGGGGGTGGGCGGCAACAGCGTCTCCGCCAGGCCGGCGAGCCGGCGGACGAGGCGGAGCGGCCGCTCGCCGAAGGCCAGCTCCGCCCGCCGCGCGGTGCCGAAGAGGTTGGTGGCCAGCGGGAAGGCGGCGCCGCGGACGGCGGTGAAGAGGAGGGCCGGCCCGCCGGCGGCGATTACCCGCCGGTGGATCTCCGCCGCCTCCAGGCGCGCGTCGACGGGCGCCGTGACGACGGCCAGGTCGCCGTCGCGGCGCAGGCGGTCGAGGAAGGCGCGGAGGTCGGGGAAGGCGGCATCGGCGGTCGCCACGGGAGGGCAGTGTATCCGGTCGGGGGATCTCGTATGCTCCGCCCACCTTTCCGGAGAACGCGACCGATGGCGCGATCCAAGTCGGCCTTCCCTCACCCCGTGCGGCGCGAGCTCGAGCCGCGGCACGGCCGCAAGTGGCTGCGCCGCGCCGGCCTGGCCCTGGCGCTCCTCGTCCTGGCGGTCGCCGGCCTCGGCGTCTGGGCCTACGCGCGGCTGGCGGCGAGCCTGCCGCAGCTCGACGGCCGGCGCGCCATCCCTGGGCTTCAGGCCGAGGTGCGGATCGAGCGCGACGCCCTGGGCGTGCCGACGATCCGCGGCGCCAGCCGCCTGGACGCCGCGCGCGCCCTCGGGTTCCTGCACGCCCAGGAGCGCTTCTTCCAGATGGACCTCCTGCGGCGGCAGGCGGCGGGAGAGCTGGCGGAGCTCCTGGGGCCGGCGCTGGTGAAAGCCGACCGCGGCCACCGCCTCCACCGCTTCCGCGCCGTCGCCGAGCGCATCTACGGCCGCTTCTCCCCCGCCGACCGCGCCCTCGTCGACGCCTACACGGCGGGGGTCAACGCGGGGCTCGCGGCTCTCGGCGCGCCGCCCTTCGAGTACCTGGCCCTGCGCGCCGCGCCGGCTCCCTGGCGGCCCGCCGACTCGGTCCTCATCCCCTTCGCCATGTTCTTCGAGCTGCAGGATCCGCAGGACCGCCAGGAGTCGGCCCTCGGGCTGATGACCGACCTCCTGCCGCCGCCGCTCGTCGACTTCCTCGCCCCCCAGGGCGGCGAGTGGGACGCGCCGCTCGCCGGCGGTCCGCTGCCGGCGCCCCCCATCCCCGGGCCGGAGGTCTTCGATCTCCGGAAGCAGCCGAGGGCGGCGGCGGCGTTAGGCCCTCCTCCGCCGGGCGATGAAGACCGCGAGCCCGCCGTCGCCGGTAGCAACAACTGGGCGGTGGCCGGCGCGCGCACGGCGGACGGCCGGGCTCTGCTCGCCAACGACATGCACCTCGGCCTGCGCATCCCCAACACCTGGTACCGGGCCTCGCTCGTCTGGCCTGCCGACGACGGCGGCAGCCCGCGGCGGGTGACGGGGGTGACGCTGCCCGGCGCGCCGCTGATCGTCGTCGGCAGCAACGGCCACGTCGCCTGGGGCTTCACCAACACGCAGGGCGACTGGGCCGACCTCGTCATCGTCGAAGTGGACCGCCGCCGCCCCGACCTCTACCGGACCCCGGGCGGCCTGCGCCCGTTCGAGCGCACGACCGAGCGCATCCGCGTCCGCGGCGGCAAGGACGACCTCCTGGAGATCGTCTCGACGATCTGGGGGCCGGTCCTCGACCACGATCACCTCGGCCGCCCGCGCGCCCTCGCCTGGACGCCCCACTTCGAGGAGGCGGTCGACGAAGGCGTGCTGGGTCTCGAGAGCGCGCGGAACGTCGACGAGGCGCTGGCGGCCGCCAACCGCAGCGGCGTGCCGGCGCAGAACTTCGTCGTCGCCGACGAGCACGGGCGGATCGCCTGGACGGTGATCGGCAAGCTCCCGCGGCGGGTGGGCTTCGACGGCCGGGTGCCGACCTCCTGGGCCGACGGCAGCCGCCGCTGGGACGGCTGGCTGGCGCCGGCCGAGGTGCCGCGGGTGGTCGATCCGCCGCTCGGCCGCGTCTGGAGCGCCAACGCGCGGGTGGTGTCGGGCGACGCCCTGCGCCTGATCGGCGACGGTGGCTACGACGAGGGGGCCCGCGGGAAGCAGATTCGCGACGACCTCCTGGCCCTCGACCGCGCGACGGCGCGCGACCTCCTGGCCGTCCAGCTCGACGACCGCGCCCTCTTCCTCGCCCGCTGGCGCGGCCTGCTCCTGGCCGCCCTGCCGCCGCCGGCCCTCGCGGGCCACCCCGCGCGCGCCGAGCTCCGGCGGCTGGTCGAGTCCACCTGGAGCGGCCGCGCGTCGCCGGAGTCCGCCGCCTACCGCATTGTCCGCACCTTCCGTCTGGCGCTCAAGGACGGGGTCTTCGCGCCGCTGACCGCCGCCTGTAAGGCTGCGGACGAGCGCTTCGATCCCAGCTTCATCCCCCATGCCGAAGGCCCGCTCTGGCGCCTGGTCACCGAGCGCCCGCCCCACCTCCTCGATCCCCGCTACCGGAGCTGGGACGAGCAGCTCCTGGCCGCCGTCGACGCCACCATCGCGCGCCTCCGGGAGGACGGCCCGGAGCTCGCCCGGCGGACCTGGGGGGAGCGCAACACGGTGGCGATCCGCCACCCGCTGAGCCTCGCCGTCCCCTTCCTCGGCCGCTTCCTCGACCTGCCGCCCTTGGAGCTTCCCGGCGACCACCACATGCCGCGCGTCCAGACCCCGGGCTTCGGCGCCTCGGAGCGCCTGGTGGTCTCGCCCGGCCACGAGGAGGAGGGCTTCTTCCACATGCCGGCCGGGCAGAGCGGCCATCCGCTGTCGCCCCACTATCGCGACGGCAATCCCGCCTGGGCGAAGGGCGAGCCCACCCCCTTCCTCCCCGGGCCGACCGTCGATGTCCTGATCCTAGTGCCCGGTGGCAGATGACGGTGCCTGGCTTCTTTTGGCCTCGCGCAGCGATTGGCAGCGCCCCACCTCGAAATCCGTAGGCCCAAAGCGATCCCGGGCGCGCCCCCGAAAGAGCGGAGCGAGGCCAAAAGAAGCCAACCCCAAGGGCGGGGCTTGACAGGCGCGCGGCCCAATTTTATACTGCTACAGCATAAACCGACCGAGGGGAAAGGGGGGGTGCCGCCATGCGGAGAACCGTACTGTGTCTGACCCTGCTGGGCTTCCTGGCGCTGGGTCGCCAGGCGACAGCCGTCATCTGCACGATCGACGACGTGCCGGCGGCGACGCTGCTGCTGCCGTACTTCGAGGTCGATCTGGCGAACGCGAACGGGGTCACCACCCTCTTCTCGGTCAACAACGCCTCGGCGACCGCGGTCCTCGCCCACGTCGTCGTCTGGTCGGACCTCTCGGTGCCGGTGCTCGACTTCAACGTCTATTTGACCGGCTACGACGTGCAGTCGGTCAACCTGCGCGACATCCTGGTCCTCGGCAACCTGCCGCAGACGGCCTCCCTCGGGCAGGATCCCAACGACACCATCAGCCCGCAGGGCCTGTTCTCGCAGGACATCAACTTCGCGAGCTGCCAGGGCCAGCTCCCCTTGCCACACCTGCCGGCGTCGTTCCTCTCCCACCTGCAGACCTCGCTGACCGGCCAGTTCTCGAGCATCCTGGGCGGCTGCGCCGGCCTCGCCTACGGCGACAACGTCGCCCGCGGCTACGTGACCGTCGACACGGTCAACAACTGCACCCTGCGCTTCCCCGGCGACCTCGGCTACTTCGCCGCCGGCGGCACGGGCGACGCCACTGATCAGAACGTCCTCTGGGGAGACTACTTCTACGTCAACTCGGGGACCAACCGGGCGGACGGCAACGCCATCGTCCACATCGAGGCGAGCGCGACCAACCCGCAGACCTCGGTGGCGGGCCAGTACACGTTCTACGGCCGCTACGACAACTGGACGGCGGTCGACAACCGCGAGCCGCTGGCGACCAACTTCGCCGGCCGCTTCGTCGACGGTGGCGCCTTCAATGGCGGCACGCAGTGGGTGGCGTGGCGCGACTCGAAGGTCAAGCAGGGCGCCTTCAAGTGCGGCACGACACCGGCCTGGTACCCGCTGGGGCAGGAAGCGGTCACCTTCTTCGACGAGCAGGAGCACCCCTTCGTGGCCGAGACGTTCCCCATCTCGCCGCAGCCGCCGAACCAGGGGATCATCCCCTTCCCGGCGGAGACGCAGTCGACGCAGATCGGCGGCCCGGCCTTCCCCATACCGTTCTCCTTCGGCTGGATCTTCCTCAACCTGAACACCACGGTCGCGGCGGCCGGCAACAACCCGCCGGAGGACCCGGCGGCGGCGCAGGCCTGGGTGGAGATCGTGATGAGCGCCGAGGGCCGGTACAGCGTCGGCTTCGACGCTATAAAGCTCGACAGCGCCTGCGCGGCGAGTCACCTCATCATCGTGCCGCCTCTCGGCTAGGGTCAGAGGAAAGGGAGGCTGCCATGCGGAGAACCGTAGTGTGTCTGGCCCTGCTGGGCTTGCTGGCGCTGGGTCGCCAGGCGACGGCCGTCATCTGCACCATCGACGACGTGCCGGCGGCGACGCTGCTGCTGCCGTACTTCGAGGTCGATCTGGCGCGCGGGAACGGGGTCACCACCCTCTTCTCGATCAACAACGCCTCGGCGACCGCGGTCCTCGCCCACGTCGTCGTCTGGTCGGACCTCTCGGTCCCCGTCCTCGACTTCAACGTCTATTTGACCGGCTACGACGTGCAGTCGATCAACCTGCGAGACGTCCTCGTCCTCGGCAATCTGCCGCAGACGGCCTCGGCCGGGCAGGACCCGAACGACACCCTCAGCCCGAAGGGAAAATTCTCCCAGGACATCAACTTCGCGAGCTGCCAGGGCCAGCTGCCGCCGCCGCACCTGCCGCCCTCGTTCCTGGCCCACCTGCAGGCGGCGCTCACGGGCCAGTTCTCGAGCATCCTCGGCGGTTGCGCCGGCGTGGCGAACGACGACAACATCGCCCGCGGCTATCTGACGGTCGACACGGTCAACAACTGCAGCCTGCGCTTCCCCGGCGACGCCGGCTACTTCGCCGCCGGCGGCACGGGCGATGCCACCGACCAGAACGTCCTCTGGGGCGACTCCTTCTACCTCAACTCGGGGACCAACCGGGCGGACGGCGAGACCCTCGTCCACGTCGAGGCGAGCGCCACCAATCCGGAGACCTCGGTGCCGGGCCAGTACACCTTCTACGGCCGCTACGTGAACTGGACGGCGGTCGACAACCGCGAGCCGCTGGCGACGAACTTCGCCGGCCGCTTCATCAGCGTCGGCGCCTTCAGCGGCGGCACGCAGTGGGTGGTGTGGCGCGACTCGAAGGTCAAGCAGGGCGCCTTCAAGTGCGGCACCACCCCCACCTGGTACCCGTTGGGCCAGGAGGGGCTCGCCATCTTCGACGAGCAGGAGCACCCGTTCATTGCCCAGGTGTTCCCCCTCTCGCCGCAGCCGCCGGACCTGGGGATCACCCCCTTCCCGGCGGAGACGCAGTCGACGCTGGTCAACGGCGCGGACCTCCCCGTGCCGTTCGACTTCGGCTGGATCTACGCTGACCTGAACACCACCGTGACGGCGGCCGGCAACAACCCGCCGGAGGACCCGGCGGCGGCCCAGGCCTGGGTGGAGGTCGTCCTGAGCAGCGAAGGCCGGTACAGCGTCGGCTTCGACGCCGTCAAGCTCGACAGCGCCTGCGTGGCGACTCACTTCGACCCCAGCCAGGCGGTCGTCGAGCCGCCGGCGGCGATCTTCGGCTTCGCCAAGGCGGGCCTCAATATCTTCTTCACCGACAGCTCGAGGGGGCACCCGACCTCCTGGTCGTGGGACTTCGGCGACGGCGGGACCTCGACGCTCGAGAACCCGGCGCACACCTACGCCGTGGCCGGGAACTACGCGGTCAAGATGCTGGTCAGCAACTCGGCCGGCAGCAGCAGCGAGACGCTGGTCATTGCGATGCCCTAGCCCCTCGCCTCGTTTCCTGCGGTCCGGCTAGAATCGGGGCTCGAATCGCCCGCGGTGACCGCCTTGAGCATCGTCCATCTCGTCGACGCCAGCCCGTATATCTTCCGGGCCCACTTCTCGCTGCCGTCGTCGATCCGCGACCCCGGCGGCGCGCCGGCCGCGGCCACCTACGGTTTCGCCGGCTTCCTCCTGAAGCTCCTCGCCGACGAGCGGCCCACCCACCTGGCCGTCGCCTTCGACCGCCATCTGAACTCGAGCTTCCGCAACCGCGTCTTCCCCGCCTACAAGCAGCAGCGGGCGCTGCCGCCGCCCGAGCTCGAGGCCCAGATCGCGACCTGCGAGGAGGTCGCCGCCGCCTTGGGCGCCGCCACCTTCATCGACGAGCTCTACGAGGCCGACGACCTCATCGCCACCGTCTGGGAACAGGTCGGGAAGAAAGCGACCGGCGCCGTCGTCGTCACCTCCGACAAGGACCTGGCGCAGCTCGTCGACGCGCGGGTGAGCCTCTACGACTTCGGCAAGGGGGAGCGCTACGGCGAGCGGGAGGTGTTCGCGAAGTTCGGCGTCCGCCCGGACCAGGTGACCGACCTCCTGGGGCTCGCCGGCGACCCGGTCGACAACATCCCGGGCGTGAAGGGCATCGGCAGGAAGACGGCGGCGGAGATCCTCGCCGTCTTCGATCACGTGGAAGACCTCTATGCGTGCCTGGACGAGGTCCGCAAGGGGAAGCTGCGGGGCGCCAAATCGCTCTACGCCAAGCTCGCCGCCGCTCGCGACCTCGCGCTGCTCTCGAAGCAGCTCGCCACCGTCGCCGCCGACGCCCCCCTCCGCGTCAGCCTCGACGACCTCGCCTACCGCGGCGCCGACCCGGCGAAAGTCGAGCCGCTCTTCGAGCGCCTGGGCTTCAAGACCATCAAGGACCGCATCCCCGCCTGGCGTTAACTTGAAGAAGCGAGCGCCGTTCTACGGCACCGGCTTGAAGCGCGTGGCCGGGTCGCCCAGGAGAGTGTAGAGGTCCAGGGTGGCCGCCACCCCGCCGCTGGCGTCGTCGCGCAGCGCCGCCAGCACCGCGTCCCCGAGGCGCAGGTTCGCGGGCTTGGCCAGCTCGCGCAGGAACCAGGCGCCGAGGGCGCGGCCCTCCGCGTTGTAGGAGAGCCCGGAGGCGCTCCACGCCGCCACGGCGCCGCCGCCCGGCAGCCGCACCAGGTCCTCGCCGAGCGACGAGAAGCCGGGCAGCTCGAAGCGGTTGACCGAGCAGGTGAGCGCCGCCAGGAAGGGCAGGCGCGGCGAGTTGGCCAGCCCGGGCACGTCGGCCTTGTCCAGGAGGCCCGCCGCCGAGATCCGGTCGAGGCCGCCATGGCCCAGGTAGGTCACGACGTCGACGCCGGCGCCGAGCGCCGCGAAGAGGGCGGCGCGCGCTGCCGAAGTCCCGCTGGCGTCGAGGCTGATCAGCTGGCTGCTCCAGGAAGGCGGCAGCTGCTGGACGAGCGCTACGCCGGCGGCCGCGAAGTCGACGTCGCCGTCGGCGTTGTCGGCGAGCGACAGCAGGTGGCCGGCCCAGCCGGCGCCGGACGCCGCCTCGTAGGCCGAGAGCTTCTGCACCACCCCCTGCAGCTCCGCCGCCGAGACCACCGGCAGG
>DATNKQ010000046.1:0-3450 GCA_035603315.1 Thermoanaerobaculia bacterium | reverse complement strand
CCGCCCCTAGATAAAAAAACACTGCAAGAGAACCTACAGCACGGTCGGGCGGCCGGCGCGGAGGATCTCGGGACCGCTGGGGGCTGCCGAGCCGGGGGCGGGCTCGAGGGTGATGACGACGCCCACGGTGCCCGCCGGCATGTGCTCCGAGCTCAGGGCGACGGGCGCTCCCGGCGCCGCCGCGAAGGTGCCGGCGCTCACCGGCCCCGCGGGGCTCAAGAACCAGAGCTGGTACTGGCGCCCCGCCGCCGGCGGCTCGAGCCCCTGGACCCTCAGGTACCAGTGCTGGTGATCGGCGGCCACGAAGAGCATGCCGCGGGCGGCCGCGGCCGGCGAGCGGGCGGGCGGGCGCAGGGCGCACACCGCCACCATCGGCGAGGTCACCAGATCGAGCTTGGCCCGGAGGTCGTCGGGCTGGCCGCGAATGCCGGCGGGGTCGCCGGCCGGTGCGATCGGCGCGGAGGCGGCGCGGGAGCGCGCCTGACTCAGCTGATTCAGCTGCCTCAGCTGCTCCTCCAGGCTGGTGATCTTCTCGCTTTGCTGCTGGAGGCCGGTCCACAGCCAGGCGGAGAGGGCGCCCAGGGCGAGGACGAGCATCGCCGCCAGGGCGAGCGGCCAGCGGCGGACGGGGCGCGGCCGGATGGGGAGCCGGGCGGGCGGAAATGGCGGCGGGACCGCCGGGGCCGACAGCCGCAGGGCCGCGGTGGCCTGCGGCGCCCGCAGGGTGCCCGGCACCGGCGTCGGCGCGGCGCGCGGCGTTGACGGGATGCTTGGCGGCGGGAGGCCGGGCGGCGGGGGCGGCAGGACGACGCTGGCGCCGACGTCCTGCGTCTCGTCGCCGGCGACGATCGCCAGCAGGCGCTCGCCCAGCGCCGCCGAGGGCGCGTAGGGCGCGAGCTCGTAGGGGATCAGCCCCAGGACCTCGACGTAGAGGCGGGACAGCGTCAGGCCGGCCTCGCCGGCGGCGGCGGCGGGGGCGTCCGGCAGGCCGGGGACGCCCTCGACGTCCGCAGGAGTCCCCTCCAGGGCCTCCAGGGCCTCCAGGGCTGCCAGGATGGTCCCGTCCTCGTCGTGGGTCTCGGCGTTCACAACAGCTCCCGGATCTCGGCCCGCAGGGCGTTCCGCAGTTTCTTCATGGCCAGGAGCGTCCGCGTCTTGACGGTGCCGAGCGGGATCTCCGCGCGGCTGGCGATCTCGGTCTGCGTCAGGCCCTGGTAGAAGGCCATCTCGAGGACCTGCCGCTGCTCCGGCGGCAGCTTGTCCATCTCCCGCCGAACCCGCTCCCGGCGCTCCGCCAAGAATACGTTTTCCACCCCCTCGGGGGATGCATGCCCGGCCGGCGTCTCGGCGCCGGCCGACTCGTGGGTGCGCTGGACGACCTTGCGGGTGCGCAGCCGGTCGATGGCGCGGCTGCGGGCGATGAGGACCAGCCAGGTGGAGACCGAGGAGCGGTCGGGGTCGTAGCGCGCCCCCTGGTTCCAGACGTGGAGGAAGACCTCCTGGAGGACCTCCTCGCCGTCGGCGGCGCTGCCGAGGATGCGGCGGGTCAAGGCCAGGAGGGTCGGCGCGTAGCGGCCGTAGAGCTCGGCCAGGGCCTCCGGCCGGCGGTCGGCGAGCTGGCGGAGGAGCGCCGCGTCGCTCAGGGAGCGGAAGGGCGTCGGGGGCGAGTCTGCATCCATGCCGAGGGTTTCGCTCCCTCCTTCAGGGAGCTCGCGGGGCGCCTAGGATAACATGCTGAGCCTGCTGCCGTTTCCGGGGGGAGAGAGCGCATGAGCGACGAGGCGAAGGCGGGCGCGACCGGCCCGACGCAACCGGCCATCCGGGTCATCATGATGCCCAAGGACACCAACGCCCTGGGCACCATCTTCGGGGGAATCATCCTCTCCTACATCGACCAGGCCGGCGCCGTCGAGGCGCACCGCCACGGCCCCGGCCGCCTCGTCACCGTGGCCATGCGCGAGGTCGAGTTCCACTCGCCGGTCTTCGTCGGCGACCTGGTGAGCTTCTACACCGAGACCCTGCGCCTGGGCCGCACGTCGATCGCCGTCAAGGTGGTCGTCGAGGTGGAGCGCCGCAGCCGCGGCGGCGAGCGCGTCAAGGTCACCGAGGCGGAGGTCGTCTACGTGCACGTCGACGCCGACAACGTGCCGACGCCGCTCCCCGCCGGCGGTCCGGGAGGCCGCTGATGCCGGCCGGTCTTACCCCTATCGAGCTCGCCGGCCCGGCCGGCCGCCTGGAGGCGATCCTCAAAGTGCCCCTCTTCCCGCGGCTGGCGGCGGTGGTCGCCCACCCCCATCCCCTCTATGGCGGCACCATGCACAACAAGGTGGTCTTCGCCGCCGCCCGCCGGCTGGAGGAGCGGGGCGCTGCAGTCCTGCGCTTCAACTTCCGCGGCGTCGGCAAGAGCGAGGGCCGGCACGACCAGGGGCGCGGGGAGCGTCAGGACATGGCGGCGGCGCTCGCCGAGATGCGGCGCCGCCTGCCCGGCCTCACCCTCATCTCGGCCGGCTACTCCTTCGGCTGCTTCATCGCCCTGGCCGCCGGCGCCGACGGCACCGCCGACCGCCTGCTCGCCCTGTCGCCGCCGGTCGACCACTACGACTTCTCGTTCCTGCAGGCCTCGTCGGTGCCGCTGGCGGTGGTGAGCGGCGAGGACGACCCGCTGGCGCCGGCCCTCGAGCTCACCCGCCTGACCCGCGGCTGGGCCGGGCTGGTGCACTGGGAGGTCCTGCCCGGCACCGGCCACGACCTGGCCGAGCACCGCGAGCTGCTCCACCCCGCCCTCGACCGCGCGATCGTCAAGCTCTTGAAGTAGGCATCGTAGGCATCGCCGGCGGCGGCTGCTAGCATGCCCGCATGCCGCAGGAAAGGATCCCGCGCCGGGTCTTCTCGTACGACGAGGCGCTCTCCACCTTCCCGCTGGTGCGCGACCTGACGGCCGCGGCGGTGCGCCGGGTGGAGTCGGTCGCCGACGTGGTGCAGAGCCGCGAGGAGCTGGAGACGCGGCGGCAAGAGCTGGACGAGGCCCGCGACCGCATCGTGCAGGCCTGGGCGCGGGAGGTGATGGCGCTCGGCTGCGAGGTCAAGGGCCTCTGGCTGGTCGACTGGGACAGCGGCGGCGGCTACTACTGCTGGCGCTTCCCGGAAGAGAGCATCTCCTTCTTCCACACCTACGAAGAGGGATTCGCAGGGCGGATGCCCATCAACTAGCCCCCTCCGCCGCCACCCGCCGCCGCAGGTCCTCGATCCAAGCTTGCGCTTCCTCGCGGCGCCGGGCGCCGAGCCTGGCGCCGCGCTCGGTGCGGTAGCGCTCGGCCGGCGGCCCGGGGTCGAGCTGGGCCAGGGCTCGCGCCAGGGCGACGCGCTTCCTGCCGGCGGCCAAGAGACGCTCGGCGGCGGCCGTCACCCCCGTCGACTCGAGCAGCAGGGCGTCGTGCAGCAGGCTCTCCT
>DATNKQ010000041.1:0-5086 GCA_035603315.1 Thermoanaerobaculia bacterium | reverse complement strand
CCCGAGCGCGAGCCCGGCCTCGGGGGACTCGGGAAGGCGGAAGGCGAGCCGTTCCCGCTCTCGTACGGCCAGCGGGCGCTCTGGTTCCTGCAGCGGCTGGAGCCGGCGAGCGCTGCCTACAACGTCAACGCTGCCGTTCGCATGCGGGGAGGGCTCGACGCCGCAGCCCTGCGCGCCGCCTTCGAGCGGTTGGCGGCGCGCCACGAGGCCCTCCGCCTGGTCTTCTCCGAGACTCCCGACGGTCCGCGGCAGCAGGCGGTGGCGAAGGAAGAGAGCCGCAGGATCGACTTCACGGAGGAGGACGCGGCCGGCTGGGACGAGGCCCGCGTCGCCGCGCGCCTCGCCGAGGCGGCCCACCGCCCCTTCGACCTCGAGCGCGACCCGGTGCTGCGCCTGCTGGTCCTGCGCACCGGCCCCGCCGAGCACGCCGTCCTGCTGTCGATCCACCACATCGCCGCCGACCTGGCGTCGCTGGAAGTCCTCGTCCGCGAGCTCCAGGAGCTCTACCCCGGCCCCGCCCGCGCGCTGCCGCCGGCCCCCGCCTACCGCGACTACGTGGCGTGGCAGCAGGAGCGCCTCGCCGGCGCCGAAGGCGACCGGCTGTGGGCCTACTGGCAGGAGCGCCTGGCCGGCGACCTGCCGCCGCTCGACCTGCCGGCCGACCGCCCCCGCCCGCCCTTCCAGACCTTCCGTGGCGCCGCCCGCGCCGCCCTCCTCGACTCCGGCCTCGCCGCCCGCCTCCGCAGCCTGGGAGGCGAGCGCCGCGCCACCCTGGCGACCACCCTCCTGGCGGGCTTCGAGCTCCTCCTGAGCCGCCTCTCCGGGCAGACCGACCTCCTGATCGGCATGCCGGCGGCCGGCCGGCCGCTCCGCGAGCTCGCCCCCGCCGTGGGCTATTTCGTCAACCCCGTCGTCGTGCGCACCGACCTCTCCGGCGAGCCGGGCTTCGACGGCGTGCTCGCCCGGACGCGCGAGGCTGTGCTCGGCGCCGTGGCCCATCAGGAGCTGCCGTTCCCGCTCCTCGTCGAGCGCCTGCAGCCGGAGCGCGACCCCGCCCGCTCGCCGCTTTTCCAGGCGATGTTCGTCCTCCAGCGCTCGGCGCCGCCGGCGCTCGCCGCCTTCGCGCTCGGCGCCGCCGGCCCCGGCAGGGCCTCGCTGGAGCTCGCCGGGCTCACCCTCGAGCCGCTGGCTCTGGAGCAGCGGGCGGCGCAGGTCGACCTCGAGCTCATGGCGGCGGAGACCGCGCGCGGCATCGAGCTCGTCCTCGTCTACAACACCGACCTCTTCGATGGCACGACCGCCGAGCGGCTCCTCGGCCACCTCGGCGTCCTTCTGGCGGCGGCGGCCGAAGACCCCGCGCGGCGCGCCGGCGAGCTGCCCCTCTTGACCGCGGCGGAGCACCGACAGCTCGTCGCCGGCTGGAACGACACCGCGGCGCCGTTCCGCCTCGACTGCTCTTTCCACCAGCTCTTCGCCGAGCAGGCGGCGCGCACACCCGACGCGCTGGCCGCCTTCTGCGGCGAGGCCTCGCTTACCTACGGCGAGCTGGAGAGCCGGGCCGGCCGGCTGGCCGCCGCGCTTGCCAGCGTCGCCGGCCTGCGGCGGGAGGAGCCGGTCGCCGTCTGGTCGGAGCGCGGCCTCGACCTCCTGACGGCGATGCTGGGGATCTGGAAGGCCGGCGGCGTCTACACCCCGCTCAACCCCGAGCATCCCACCCGCCGCCTCCTGCAGGTCCTCGCCGAGAGCGGCAGCCGGCGGGTGCTCGCCTCCGGAGACTGCCTCCCGCGCTGCCGGGAGGCGCTCGCCTTCCCCGGCGCTCCCGCCATCCTCTCGCTGCCGGAGATCCTGGAGGGTGACGAGCGGGAGGGGGCGCCGCCGGCCGCGCCGCCCGCCGCCCTCCCCGGGAGCCTCGCCTATCTCCTCTTCACCTCCGGTTCGACCGGCGTGCCCAAGGGGGTCATGATCGAGCACCGGGGGATGCTCAATCACCTCTGCGCCAAGGTGCGCGACCTGGGGGTGACCTCCCGCGACCGCATCGCGCAGACCGCCCCGCCGACCTTCGACATCTCGATCTGGCAGTTCCTGGCAGCGCTCCTGGCCGGCGGCAGCGTGCGGATCTTCGCGGACGACGTGGTCCGCGACCCCCTGCGCCTCGTCGGCGAGGTGGACCGCCACGGCATCACCGTCCTCGAGACCGTCCCCTCGCTCCTGGCCGCCCTCCTGGACGCCGCTGACGCCGACGCCACCGATTCAGAACCCCGGCCCGCGCTCGCCCGGCTGCGCTGGCTCGTCCCCACCGGCGAGAGCCTGCCGCCCGAGCTCTGCCGCCGCTGGCTCGCGGCCTACCCGCAGGTGCCGTTGGTCAACGCCTACGGACCCACCGAGTGCTCCGACGACGTCACGCACCATTTCCTCTTCGCGCCGCCGCCCCCGGAGGTCCTGCGCACGCCGATCGGCCGGCCCGTCGCCAACCTCCAGGTGCACGTCCTCGACCGCTGCGAGCGCGGCCTGCCGCCGCTCCCCCTCGGGGTGCCGGGCGAGATCTGCGTCGGCGGCATGGGCGTCGGCCGCGGCTACCTGGGCGACCCGGCGCGCACCGCGCTCGCCTTCGTGCCCGACCCGCACTCCGCCGAGCCCGGCGCCCGCCTCTACCGCACCGGCGACCTCGGCCGGAGGCTCCCCGACGGCGACCTCGAGTTCCTGGGCCGCTTGGACGACCAGGTCAAGATCCGCGGCGTCCGCATCGAGCTGGGGGAGATCGCGGCGGCGATCGCGGCGCAGCCCGGGGTGAGCGAAGCGGCAGTCGTCGTCCGCCCCGACCGCCGCGGCGATCCCCAGTTGGTGGCCTACTGGACCGCTGCCGGCGATGGCTCGGAGGCCGATGCGACGGGCGTGCCAGACCGGCTCCGCGAGTCGCTCCCCGAGGCCATGATCCCCGCTTTCGTCGTCCTCCTGGCGGCGCTGCCCCGCACCGCCCACGGCAAGCTCGACCGGCGAGCCCTGCCGGAGCCCGACTGGGATTCCGCTGACCAGCGGGGCCGGCGGGCCGCCACGCCGCCGGCGGACGAGATCGAGCGGCTGGTCGCCGGCGTCTTCACGGAGGTCCTGGGAGGGACCGCCGAGATCGGCCGCGACGAGAGCTTCTTCGACCTCGGCGGGCACTCGCTGCTCGCCACCCAGGTGGTGGCGCGGCTGCGCGCCGCCCTCGGCATCGACCTTTCCCTCCGCACGCTTTTCGAGGAGCCGACGGCCGCCGGCCTGGCGGTGCGGGTGCGGCTGGCGACTGCCAATGGAGCGCCGATCCCGCCCATCCCTCCGATCCCGCGCCTTCCCCGCGGCGCCGCTCTCCCCCTCTCCTTCGCCCAGGAGCGCCTCTGGTTCCTGAACCGGCTGGAGCCGGAGAGCCCGGTCTACAACCTGCCGGGGGCGGTGCGGATGCGGGGCGCCCTCTCGATCGCCGGCCTCGGCGAGAGCCTCGCCTTCCTGGTGGCGCGCCACGAGGCGCTGCGCACCACCTTCGGCGAAATCGACGGTGAGCCGCGGCAGGAGGTGGCGGAGAGCCTGGCGGTACCGCTACCCCTCGTCGACCTCGCCGGCCTGGGGCCGGCGCGCGCGGAAGCTGCCGCCCGGCAGCTCGCGAGCGAGGAATCCAGACGCCCCTTCGACCTCGCCAGCGGCCCCCTGCTGCGGGCGCGCCTGGTGCGTCTCGCGGCCGGCGACCACCTCCTGCTCCTCACTCTCCACCACATCGTCTCCGACGGCTGGTCGCAGGGGGTGCTCGTCCGCGAGCTGTCCGCCGCCTACGGCGCCTTCGCCGCGGGCCGCCGGCCGGATCTCCCGGCGCTCCCCGTCCGCTACGCCGATTTCGCCCGCTGGCAGCGGGACTGGTTGGACGGTGGTGCGCTCGCCGCCCAGCTCCCCTACTGGCGGCAGCGCTTGGCCGGCGAGCTGCCGGAGCTCGAGCTGCCCGCCGACCGCCCGCGCCCGCCCCGCCGCCGCCACCGCGGGCGGCGCCTCGCGCTCGCCGTGCCCCGCGAGCGCTCGCGCGAGCTGGCGCACCTGGCGCGGCGCCAGGCGGTCACCCCCTTCATGGCCCTCCTCGCCCTCTTCCAGACGCTCCTCCATCGCCTGGGGGCCGGCGGCGACCTCCTCGTCGGCTCGCCCATCGCCAACCGCCAGCGGGTCGAGCTCGAGGGGATCGTCGGCTTCTTCGCCAACACCCTCGTGCTGCGCGGCCAGGTGCGCGGCGAGCGCTCGCTGGCCGACCTCTGCCGCCAGGCGCGGGAGACGGCCCTCGGCGCTTACGCCCATCAGGACGTGCCGTTCGAGCGCCTGGTCGACGAGCTGCAGCCGGCGCGCGACCTGGCGCGGAGCCCACTCTTCCAGACCCTCTTCATCCTGCAGAACGCGCCGCTCCCGCCGCTCTCTCTCTCCGGCCTCGCTATCGAGGTAACGGAGATCGACAACGGCACTGCCAAGTTCGACCTCACGCTGTCGCTCGAAGAGACCGCCGGCGGCCTCCGCGGCTGGATCGAATACGACTCCGATCTCTTCGACGAGGCGACCATCGTCCGGCTGTCTCGCTGCTTCCAGAACTTGCTGGCGGCGGGCGTCGAGAGCCCGGAGCTGCCGGTCGCCGAGCTGCCGCTCCTCGGCGCACCGGAGCGCGCCCAGCTCCTCCGCGAGTGGAACGACACTGGCGCAGAGTTCCCGGCCGATGCCGGGGTCGTGGCGCTCTTCGCGGCGCAGGCGCGGCGGACGCCGGCTGCGGTCGCTGTCGCCCGCGCCGGCCGGGGCGAGCTGACCTACGGGGAGCTCGACGCGCGGTCGAGCCGGCTGGCCCGCCACCTGCGGCGCCTGGGAGTGGAGACCGAGGTTCTGGTGGGGATCTGCGCCGAGCGCACGCCGGAGCTGGTCGTCGCCCTCCTGGCCGTCTTGAAGGCGGGCGGCGCCTACGTCCCCCTCGACCCGCTCTATCCCCGGGAGCGGCTGGCCTGGATGCTGGAGGACGCCGGCGCCCGGCTGGTGCTCACCCAGACCTCGCTCCTCGCCACCCTTCCCGCGCTCCCAACAGAGGCGGGCCGCG
>DATNKQ010000029.1:0-4253 GCA_035603315.1 Thermoanaerobaculia bacterium | reverse complement strand
GCGTCCATTTCGGGCTGGGCGACACCGCCGCCATCGAGCGCGTCGAGGTGCTGTGGCCGTCGGGGGCCAAGACCGTGCTCGGGAACGTCACCGCCGACCGCATCCACCGGCTCGTCGAAGGCAAGGCCGCAGTCGAGCCCTTCATCGTCAAGGCCAAGCAATGAACTCCAGGACCCTCGCCGCCGCGCTCCTCCTGCTCCTTCCTGGTGGCCTCCTCGCCGCCTCGGCGGGGGAGGAGGACTACGCGGCGGGGATGAAGGCGGCGGCGGCCAAGGACTACGCGGCGGCGTTACCGCGGCTGGAGGCGGCGGTGACGGCCGACCCCGACAGCCTGCGCTACGCCAGCGACTACCGCGAGACGGTGATCGCCGGCCACGCCTACGATCGCTGCCTCGCCTTCTTCGAGAAGCTGGTGGCCGCCCACCCGCAGTCCGCCGCCGCGGTCTTGAACCACGGCTACGCCTACGTCGACAAGATCCCCGCCGCCGGCTCGATCACCCAGGTGATCCTCGCCAACACCGCCCTCGGGCTCTTCACGCGCTCCATCGAGCTCAAGAGGACCTGGCTCGCCCTCTACACCCGCGGCAACAGCTATCTCTACTGGCCGAAGATCTTCGGCCGCACGCCGCTGGGCGTCGCCGACCTCGAGGAGGCGGTGGCGATGTCGAAGGGGGTAGAGAAGCGCTCCTACCACGTGCGCGCCTACATAGCGCTCGGCGAGGCCTACTGGAAGCTCGACGACCTGGCGAAGGCGCGCGCCACCTGGAGCGCGGCGCTGCAGCTCTTCCCCGACAACCCGGTGCTGAAGACCCTGCTGGCGAAGGAGGGGGACGACCTCAAGGACTTCATCGAGAGCGAGCTCGACCCCAACAAGCGGGTGGACACCGACCTGCGCGAAGTCTGGTCGCAGCCATGAGAGCGGTCGGGGTGTGTCTCTCGCTCTTCCTGATCCCCCTCGCGGCGGCCTCCGGCGCCACCATCCGCTTCGAGGAGGTGGGGGCGGCGGCTGGGGCGCGCCTCACCCACCACACCCGCGTCTTCCCCGGCAAGTACGCCGGCGTCCTCGGCATGTTCACCTCGGGGGGCGCCTCGGTGGCGGTGGCGGACTACGACAACGACGGCTGGGAGGACCTCTTCGTCACCGACTCCGGCGAGGGCCGCCCCAACCACCTGCTGCACAACAACGGCCCCGGCAAGAGCGGCCGCATCACCTTCACCGACGTCGCCGTCCAGGCGGGCGTCGCCGGCGGCAACGACGCGCGCTCGATCGTCTCCGACGCCCTCTGGTTCGACTACGACAACGACGGCTGGGAGGACCTCCTGGTCGTCCGCTTCGGCACCCCGATCCTCTACCACAACGAACGCAACGGGAAATTCAAGGACGTCACCGCCGCCTCCGGGCTCACCAAGTTCGGCAACTCCCTCGCCGCCATCGCCTTCGACTACGACAACGACGGGCGGCTCGACCTCCTGTTCGGCAACTACTTCCGGCCCGTCAACCTGCTCGAGCTCAAGGACCCGCACGTGCTGCCCAACAACCTCGACCAAGCGGACAACGGCGGCGGCGTCACCCTCTGGCACAACGAGGGACCGAACGCCCGCGGCGACGTCACCTTCGTCGAGACGACGGCGAAAGCGGGCCTCGCGAAGCACACCGGCTGGACGCTCGACGTCGGCCACGCCGACCTCGACAACGACGGCTGGCAGGACCTCTACTTCGCCGACGACTACGGCACCGACCGCCTGTTCTGGAACCACCGCGACGGCACCTTCACGGACGGCACCGAGAAGGCGTTGGGAGGGCTCGACACCAAGAAGGGGATGAACGTCGACTTCGCCGACTACGACCGCGACGGCTGGCTCGACATCTACGTGACGAACATCACCGACGAGTACATGAAAGAGTGCAACATGCTGTGGCACAACAACGGCCCCGACGCCGCCGGGCAGGTCACCTTCACCGACCTCTCGCGGGAGACCGGGACCTGCGCCACGCTGTGGGGCTGGGCCGCCAAGTTCGGCGACTTCGACAACGACGGCTGGGAGGACCTCTTCGCCGTCGACGGCCTGCGCTCGGCGGGGCCGAAGAACTACATCCCCGTGCTTCTGGAGATGATCATCCGGCCGGGCGTCGACTTCACCGACGCGGCGAGCTGGCCCGACATCGGCGACATGAGCTGGAGCGGCTTCCAGAAGAAGAAGCTGTTCAAGAACCTCGGCAACCAGCAGTTCAAGGAGGTGTCCGCTTCCGCCGGCGTCGACAACGACCTCGACGGCCGCGGCATCGGCGTCGGCGACTTCGACAACGACGGCCGCCTCGACCTCTACCAGACGAACGCCGGCCAGCCGTCGCTCCTCTACCTCAATCGCACGGAAGGGGCGGGCCACTGGATCGAGCTCAAGCTGATCGGCACGAAATCGAACCGCGACGCCATCGGCGCGCGGGTGACGCTCGAGGCAGGTGGAGCGAAGCTCCTGCGCGAGGTCAACGGCGGCAACGGCTACTCCAGCCAGAGTAGCAAGCGCTTGCACTTCGGGCTCGGCGCCGCGGCGAAGATCGGTCCGGTCGAGATCCGCTGGCCCAGCGGCCGGCTGGAGAGGGTGGAGGTGCCCGTCGACCGCCTGACGACGATCCGCGAGGGGAGCGGGGTGGTGAAGTGAAGTCCGGGCGCTACGTCGTCCCGGTTGTCCTGTTGTTTCTCGGCGCGGCACCTGCTCCCGCGCCGGACTCCGGCGACGCCCTCTGGCACCACCGCAACCTCGGCAAGGCCTTCTACGAGAACCCGACGACCCAGCTCCAGGCGGTCGCCGAGTTCAAGGCGGCGCTCGATCTCGCTCCGGGGTCCGCCCGCGAGCGCCTGAACTATGGCCTGGCGCTCTTGAAGGCGGGGAAGACGGCGGAGGGGATCGCCGAGCTCGAAGCGGTCCAGAAGCAGGACCCCAGCCTCCCCCACACTTGGTTCAACCTCGGGGTGGCGTTCAAGCGCGCCTCCGACTACGACCGCGCCATCCACCAGTTCGAGGGGATGGTGGAGCGGGCGTCCGACGAGCCGGCCTCACACTACAACCTCGGGGTCCTCTACAACGGCGCCGGCAGGCCCTTTTTCGCCCTCCGCGAGCTGGAGACCGCCGAGCGCCTCGATCCCGGCCTTGCCGCGCCGCACTTCCAGCTCTACAACGCCTACAAGTCGGCGGGGCGCGCCGCCGACGCCGCCCGCGAACTCAAGGCCTTCCAGGAGATCAAGCAGCGGCAGGCGGGGGCGGCGGTGCCGGAGGACCTCGAGTGGAGTTTCTACTCCGAGATCTACGATCCCGTCGAGGCCACCCCGGCGGGTGTCCCGGCGGCGGCGCCCCTCCGGCTCGTCCCCCACGAGCTCGCCCGCGGGCTCGACGCGGCGACGGCAGGCCTGACCCTCCTCGACGCCGACGGCGACGGCCGCCCCGACCTCCTCGCCTGGTCGGCGGCGGGGGCGCGGCTGTTCCTCGCTGGACCGAACGGGGCGCTGACCCCGGTCGCCGCCAGCGGCCTCGAGGAGCTCAAGGGGATCGTCGCCGCGGCGGCCGGCGACTTCGACAACGACGGCCTCCCCGACCTCTGCATCCTCACCCAGAGCCCCGCGGGCGACAGCGCCGTCCGCCTCTTCCGCAACCAGAAGGGGAAGTTCGCCGAGGTGCCGTTACCGGCGCCGGCCGGTCCCTTCCGCGCCGCCCTCTGGCTCGACTACGATCACGACTACGACCTCGACCTCATCCTCCTCGGCGACCGCCCGGCCCTGCTGCGCAACAACGGCGACGGCACCTGGACCGCGGAGACCGCGCGTTTCCCCTTCGCCGCCGGCCGCGCTCTGGCGGGCGCCACGCTCCACGCCATCTCCGACAGTCAGGGGACCGACCTCGCGGTCTCCTACGAGGACCATGCGGGGGTGCTCTACCGCGATCGGCTGGGGGGCCGCTACGAGGCCGAGCCCTTCGCAGCCCTGCCGGCCCGGTCGCGCTCGCTGGCCGCTCGCGACCTCGACGACGACGGCTGGACCGACCTCGCGGCCACCACTCCAACCACGCCGACGAGGCTGGTGCTGCTGCGCAACCGCTCGGCTGCCGGGCGGGGGGAGGGGAGCCGGCGGCAGGACGTCTGGGAGGCGCTCGCCGCTCCCGCCGAGGTGACCAGCGCCACGGGCGCCTTCGCCTTCGCCGACTTCGAGAACCGCGGCGTCAGCGACCTGGCAGCCGGCGGGAAGGTTTTCTTCGGGCGC
>DATNKQ010000658.1:0-9058 GCA_035603315.1 Thermoanaerobaculia bacterium | reverse complement strand
CTACGGCAAGGGCGGCTCCCAAGGGCCGTGGAGCACGGCGCGCAAGTTCCGCGTGGCCGCTTTCCGGAGTGCCAGCGGCGAGCACGACGCGACGCCCCCCCGGCTTGACCTCGAAGGCGTCAAATCCTACGGTAGTATGTTCATCGTTGCCGGCAAGAGTGAGCCCGGAGCGAAGGTCGAGGTCAACGGCGAGCCGGTGACGGTCGCCGCGGACGGCACTTTCAAGAAGACCGTCCAGATCAACAAGGAAGGGTGGAGCTTCATCGAGATCCGGGCGCGCGACGGCTGGGGCAACGAGGCCGTGCAACGCCATCGCGTCTTCGTCGAAAACCTGTAACCAGCCTTGACATCCGCCGGCCCCGGCTGCACTCTGCGATCTCGTAGCGCTCGGAGCTCTTGAGGAGGATAGGGAAGTCTGATGCCGTTAGCGTCTCTGTTGCGATACTTCTCGAAGGATCTGGCGATCGACCTGGGAACCGCCAACACCCTGGTCTTCGCAAAGGGCCAGGGGATCGTCGTCCGCGAGCCCTCGGTGGTCGTCATCAACAAGCTCACCAACCGCATCGAGGCCGTGGGGAGCGAGGCCAAGGAGATGCTCGGCCGCACCCCCGGCAACATCGAATCCATCCGCCCGATGAAGGACGGCGTCATCGCCGACTTCGAGGTCACCGAGCGGATGCTCGAGTACTTCATCAAGAAGGCGCACGGCCGCAAGATGTACGTCCATCCGCGGATCGTCATCGGCGTGCCGTCGGAGATCACTCAGGTGGAGAAGCGGGCGGTCAAGGACTCGGCGATGCGCGCCGGCGCCTCGGAGGTCTTCTTGGTCGAACAGGCGATGATGGCGGCGATCGGGGCCGGCCTGCCGATCACCGAGCCCTCGGGCAACATGATCGTCGACATCGGCGGCGGCACCACGGACGTGGCGGTCATCTCGCTCGCCGGCACCGTCTACAGCCGCTCGGTGCGCATCGCCGGCAACGAGATGGACGTGGAGATCATCCAGTACCTGAAGCGCAAGTACAACCTGTTGATCGGCGAGCGCACCGCCGAGCAGATCAAGATCCAGCTCGGCTCCGCCTACCCGCTCAAGGAAGAGATCAAGATGGAGATCAAGGGGCGCGACCTGGTCGAGGGGGTGCCGAAGACGCTGTCGATCTCGGATGAGGAGATCCGCGAGGCCCTGGCCGAGCCGGTGGCGACCATCGTCGAGGCGGTCCGCATGGCTCTGGAGCGCACGCCGCCGGAGCTGTCGGCCGACATCATGGACAAGGGCATCGTCCTGTCGGGCGGCGGCGCCCTCCTGCGCAATCTGGACCAGCGGCTACGCGACGAGACCGGGCTGCCGGTGGTATTGGCGGAGGACCCTCTGGCCTCGGTGGTCCTGGGTACCGGCCGCGTCCTCTCCGACATGGATCTGCTCCGCAAGGTCTCCATCCGGTAGGCCGGGTTGACGCGCGGGCGAGAGCGTGGACGAGCGCCGTACCGGCTGGCTGCTGATCGTGGTGCTCTTGGGACAGTTGGTGTTCCTCGCCGCCCAGGTGCCTTCCGCGGGGGGCTCCGGGACCTATCTGCAGGCGATCGGCCTGCGCCTCGTCAGCCCGCTGGCGCGGCTGGTGGCCGTCGTCTCCCGGGGATTTTCCGGCTCGCGCGAGGACCTGCGGCTGCGCGAAGGGCTGATCGCCGAGAACCGGTCGCTGCACCGCGAGGTCGATCGCCTGCGGCTGCAGCTCCTGCGGCTGGAGGACCTGGGCGATGAGATGGATCGGCTGGGCGCCGCCGTGCAGTACGCGACGCCGCCGGTGGGGCAGATCCGCGCCGCCGACGTCGTCTATCTCGACCACACCTCGTGGCTGCGCACCCTCGTCCTCTACTCCGGCGGGACGCCGGCGCGGATGAATCAGCCGGTGCTCTCGCCCGCCGGCCTGGTGGGCCGCGTGATCGTCGTCGCGGGGCCGTACGCCAAGGTGCAGCTGATCACCGACCGCGCCGCCGCCGTCGGCAGCATGGACCTGCGCACCCGCCGGCAGGGGGTGGTGCGCGGTAGCGGCGGCACCGAGGAGGCGCTCGACCTCGACTACGTGCCGCTGCAGGCCGACGTCCGGCCCGGGGACCGCGTGGTGACGGCGGGCATCGACGGCATCTACCCGCGCGGCATCCCGGTGGGGACGGTCGCCACCGTCGAGCCGGGCGGCCAGCTCTTCCACCGCATCCGCCTCACGCCGCTGGTCGACTTCGGCAGCCTCGACCAGGTCTACCTGCTCGATCACCTCCCGGTCCCCGCCGAGGTGAAGAAGGCCCTCCCCCGTGTCCGCCCTTAAGTTTCTCCTGGGCTTGGCCGCCGCCGTGCTCGTCCAGTTCGTGGGCGTGAAGCTGTTCCCGGACTTCCCCCGCGTCGTCGACGTCTTCCTGGTCGTCGTCGCTCTACACGCCTTCTCCGGCAACAGCCTGACGGCCCTCCTGGCGGGCCTGCTGGTGGGTCTCCTCGAGGACACCCTGACCGGCGGCGGGCTTTACGGCCTCTACGGATTCGCTGATACCATCATCGGTTACAGCGTGGCCCGCCTCGCCCAGCGGCTGGTCATCCAGCGCGCGACCGGCGTCCTCGGGGTGATCAGCTTCGCCTCGCTGGCGCAGCAGGGGATCGTCGTCGGCCTGGCCCTCCTGCTGCTGCCGTCGCCGCCGCTTCCCCGGCCGCTGTGGGTGGGGATCAAGGCGCTGGGGTGTGGCATCCTCGGCATGCTGTTGTACGCCGGGGCCGCGAGGTGGACCCGCACCTACGAGAGCCGCCGCCGCGGCCGCATGAGCCGGCTGCGGATGGGGTGAGGGGCCTCGGCCGGCCCCACGGAGCGTCATGAAGGTAGTACGCGAGCATCGGGACGATCTCATCGGCCGCATCCGGCTGCTGACGGCGGTCGTCTCCGGCATCCTCGTCGCCATCGCCGCCGGGTTCGGCTTCGTGCAGATCGTCCAGGGGGACTACTACCGCGAGCTGGCCGAGAACAACCGGCTGCGCAAGCTCCCCATCCAGGCCCCGCGGGGGTTGATCTACGACCGCAAGGGGCGCCTCCTGGCCGAGAACGTCCCGAGCTACAACCTGATGGTGGACCGCAGCCGCACCAAGCACCTGTCGCGCAGCCTCGACTTCGCCGCCTCCGTCCTCGGCCGCGAGCCGGAGATCCTCGAGGAGCTGATGGAGCGCTACGCCGGCGTCCCCGTCTTCAAGCCGGTCCTGGTGGGCGAGAACCTCACCCTCTCGCAGGTGGCGCGCATCGGCGTCGAGGGGCTCGAATATCCCGAGTTCGAGGTCGAGATCTCGAACCTGCGGCTCTACCGCTACGGCGCCCAGACCGCCCACATCCTGGGCTATCTGGGCGAGGTCACCCCCGAGGAGGTGGAGGCCGCCAAGGGGGCGCTCGGCGCCGCCGACCTGACCGGCAAGAAGGGCATCGAGAGGACCTACGACGCCCTGCTGCGGGGCCGCGACGGCGAGCGAGTGGTGGTCGTCGACAGCCGCGGCCAGCCGCTCGCGGAGTACGGCAGGAAGCCGGCGGTGCCGGGGACCGACCTCTCGCTGACCATCGATCTCGACCTCCAACAGGAGGCGGCGCGCCTCTTGGACGGCCCCGAAAAGGTGGGCGCGATCGTGGCCATGGACCCCCGGAACGGCGAGATCCTGGCCCTCGTCTCCTCCCCCTCCTTCAACTCCAACATCTTCTCCCGCCGCTTGCAGGTGGACGAGTGGAAGGCGCTGCTCGACGAGCCCTTCAACCCGCTCCAGGACCGCGCCATCCAGAACACCTACTCCCCGGGATCGACGTTCAAGATCGTCATGGCGACGGCCGGCCTCTCCGAGCACGTCATCGGCGAGCACGACCGCGTCTTCTGCCCGGGCTCGACGGTGATCTACAACCACGTCTTCCGCTGCTGGCGCAAGGAGGGGCACGGCGCGGTCGACATTCACGAGGCGATCGCGCACTCCTGCGACGTCTTCTTCTATCACCTCGGCCAGAAGCTGGGCATCGAGCGCATCGCCCGCTACGCGCGTCTGTTCGGCTTGGGCTCGCCGACGGGCATCGACATCCAGGGCGAGAAGCGCGGCATCGTGCCCGACCCCGCCTGGAGCCTCAGGGCGCGCAAAATCCCCTGGTACCCGGGCGAGACCATCTCGGTGGCGATCGGCCAGGGGCCGGTGCTCCTGACCCCGCTCCAGATGGCGGTGATGACGGCGGTCGTCGCCAACGGCGGCCGCCGGGTCGTCCCCCACTTGGTCCGCGGCCTGCCGCAGCCGGAGCCCGTGCAGGTGCCGCTCGATCCGCGGGCGCTCGAGACCGTCCGCCAGGGGCTGTGGGGGGTGGTCAACGAACCGGGCGGCACGGCCTACGGCTCGGTGCGGATCGCGGACGCCGACATCGCCGGCAAGACCGGCTCGGTGCAGGTGGTCGCCCAGAAAGTGCGCATCGACGCCAAGAACCTCCCCTTCCAGTACCGCGACCACGGCTGGTTCACCTCGTTCGCCCCCAAGGACGATCCCCGCATCGTGCTGGTGGTCTTCGCCGAGCACGGCGGCGGCTCGCACGGCGCGACGCCGCTGGCGCACGACCTCTATGAAAAGTATTTCGCGCTCGCTCATCCTGCCGACGCTCTCTGAGGAGAAGCCCCGCCTCCGGGTGCTCTCCTCGATCGACGGCGGGCTGGTGCTCGCCGCCCTCCTCCTGGCGGCCATCGGCCTCGCCACCGTGCACAGCGCCAGCTCCGAGATGGTGACCGACTATCTGCCGCGCCAGGCGGCCTGGATCGCTCTCGGCACGCTGCTCCTGATGACGGCGATGGCGATCGACTACCACGTGCTCCTCGACTTCTCGCTGGCGCTCTACCTGCTGGGGCTGGTGCTCCTGGCCGCGGTGTTCGTCGTCGGCGTCAAGCGGGGGGGCGCCACCTGCTGGATCCAGGTCGGTCCCTGGCAGTTCCAGCCGTCCGAGTTCGCCAAGCTGGCGACGGCGATCTTCCTCGCCCGCTTCCTGGCCGGCCTCAACCGGCGGATCCTCGACCTGCCGCAGATTGCGGCGGCCGTCGGACTGGTCGCCTTGCCGATGCTCCTCATCGTCGTCGAGCCCGACATGGGCGGCGCCGCCATGTTCGTGCCGCTCATCACCGGCATGCTCCTGGTCGCCGGCGTCCGCCTGCGCACCCTGGTCATCTCGGCGCTTTTGGTCGTTGTCTTTGGCGCCGGCGTCTGGAGCTTCGGCATGAAGGCCTACCAGCGCCAGCGGGTCGTCACCTTCCTGCAGCCGGAGACCGACCCGCTGGGCGCCGGCTACCAGGTGCGCCAGAGCAAGATCGCGGTGGGCTCGGGCGAGGTCCTGGGCAAGGGCTACATGCAGGGGACGCAGAGCCAGCTTCGCTTCCTGCCCGCCCGCCACACCGATTTCATCCTCGCAGTCCTCGCCGAAGAGTGGGGCTTCGTCGGCGTGGCGGCGGTGATCGGGCTCTACATCCTCTACATCGTCAGCGCCGCCCGGGTGGCCATGCGCGCCCGCGACCGCGCCGGCATCCTGCTGGTGGTGGGCCTGCTCTCCGTCTTCTGCTTCCACGTGCTCTACAACAGCGCCATGGTGGTCGGCTTCCTCCCTATCACCGGCATCCCCATCCCCTTCCTGTCGTACGGCGGCTCCTTCATCCTTTTCAATTTCCTCGCGACGGGGATCATCCTGGGCGTCGACCTGCGCCGCTACGTCAACCGCTAGGGTAGGAAAGGGAACTCCGGCTGGCGGATTCCGGGGCTCATCTGATCTACTTACCGGTCGCATGACGACCAAAATGCTCGTCGAGAGCGACCCGCACCAGACGCGGATCGCCGTTCTCGAGGACGACCGCCTGACGGAGATCTTCGTCGAGCGCCACCGGCACCGGGGGCTGGTGGGGAACGTCTACAAGGGGCGGGTGACGCGGGTCCTGCCGGGCATGCAGGCGGCGTTCGTCGACATCGGGCTCGACCGCGACGCCTTCCTCTACGTCAGCGACGTCGCCGCCGACGTCGAGTCGATCGACGAGCTGGAGATCGACGAGCCGCGGCCGGAGGAGCCGGTGAGCGTCCCCTCCCACTCCGGCACGGCGCCGTCGATCGGCGATCTCTTGAAGCAGGGCCAGGAGATCATCGTCCAGGTGGTCAAGGATCCGCTCCCCAGCAAGGGGGCGCGGATCAGCACCCACGTCACCCTGCCCGGCCGCTACCTCGTGCTCCTCCCCTCGGTGCGCCACTTCGGGGTCTCCCGCCGCATCGAGGACGACGCCGAGCGCGAGCGGCTCCTCTCGCTGCTCGGCGAGCTGTCGGTCGCCGGCGGCGGCCTCATCGTGCGGACAGTGGGGGAGGGCAAGGGGCGGGAGGCCTTCGAGACCGACCTCGCCTACCTCTCCCGCCTGTGGGAGAAGATCCGCCTGCGCGCCGGCAAGGTCTCGGCGCCTACCCTGCTGCACCAGGACCTCGACCTGGCGCTGCGGGTGGTGCGCGACCTCCTGTCGCAGGAGTTCAGCGTGTTGTGGGTGGACGGCGAGGAGACCTACGAGCGGATCGTCGAGTTCCTCGACCAGGTGCAGCCGACGCTGGTGGGGAAGGTGCGGCTCTTCCGCCAGGGGTCGACGCTCTTCGAGCAGTTCGGCATCGAGGACCAGATCGAGGCCGCGCTCAAGAGCAAGGTGTGGCTCAAGTCCGGCGGCTACATCGTCATCAATCCGACCGAGGCGCTGGTGGCGATCGACGTCAACACCGGCCGCTTCGTGGGGCAGAGCAACCTGGAGGACACCGTCCTCCACACCAACCTCGAGGCGGTCTCCGAGATCGTCCGCCAGATCCGCCTCCGCGACCTGGGCGGGATCATCGTCATCGACCTCATCGACATGGTCGAGCAGGCCCATCGCGAGGAGGTCTTCTCGAGCCTGGAGAGCGAGATCCGCAAGGACCGCGCGAAGACCAAGGTGCTGAACATCTCCGAGTTCGGCCTGGTCGAGATCACCCGCAAGCGGAGCCGCGCCAACCTGGAGCGCCTGCTGACCCAGCCCTGTCCATACTGCTCCGGCCGCGGCCGCATCAAGTCGATCGCCACCATCTGTCTCAACCTGCGCAAGGAGCTCCTGCGCCTGCGCGGGCGGGCCGGCCAGAGCGAGCTGCTGCTGCGCGTCCATCCGGAGGTGGCGCGCGCCCTCCAGCAGGAGGAGCGGGCGATCCTCGAGGAGCTCGAGCGCTCGCTCGGCGTCTCCATCCTCCTCCAGAGCGACCCCGAGCTCCACCACGAGCGCTTCGACGTCCTGGAGGTCTGAGGCCCGTGGCGGCCGACGCCGAGAGCTTCGCCGCCGGCGCCTGGACCGGCGAGATCGGCGTCCGCTTTCGACCCGCCGATCCCGCTGCGCTGGCGCGTGAGGTCTGCCGCCTGGTCGATCCGGCCTCCGCCGAGAAGACGCTCCACTGGGGCCGCAATTACCTCTACGTCGCCCGCTTCGCCGCCGCCGATGGCCCCGTCGAGGTGGCGGTCAAGCAGTTCCGCCGCTCGAGCTTGCGCGATCGCTTGCGCCGGCGCGAGAGCAAGGCGGCCCGCAGCTGGCGCGCCGCGCGCGCCCTGGCCGCCGCCGGTCTCGCCACCCCCGAGCCGGTGATGCTCGTCGAGTCGGCGCGGGCGGGCGGCCCCTCCTTCTACGTCTGCCGCTACCTCGAGGAGACCCTGGAGGCGCGCTACCTCTTCCGCGCCGCCAACGCCGGGGAGCTTTCCGCGCGCTTCCCCGGCCTCGACTTCCCGGCCTATCTGGACGCCCTCGGCCGCACCCTGAGGCGCCTCCACGACGCCGGCTTCTGGCACCGCGACATGACGGGCGGCAACCTCCTGCTGCCGGCCGATCAGGCCGGCGCGCCGCGCGACCTCTACCTCCTGGACCTGAACCGCGCCCGCCTGGGACGGCCGCCGACGGTGAGCGAGCGGACCCGCGACCTCTGCCGCTTGGCCCTCGACCGCGGCGAGCATCAGGAAGCGCTCCTGGCGGCCTACTGGGGAGACGGCTTCCCGGCCTGGAAGGGCGGCCTCTACGACGCCTATCGCCGCGCTTTCCTGGCCAAGAACGCCGGCAAGCTCCGCCTGCGGCGCGTCTTCGGCCGGCTCCGCGGCCGGATCCTCCCCCGCGGCGCCCACGTCCATATCCCGGCGCCGCCGGCGGGCGCCGGGGCGCGCGACCGGGCCGTCTGGGACGCTCTCTCCGACCAGCCCCACCAGCACGCCGGGCGGCTGCAGAAGCTCGGGGTGCGGCTGGCCGACACCGGGGCGCATGCCGAGGAGGCGGCGGCGGTGGCCAAGGCCCTGCCGCGGATCTGGCGGCGGTACCGGCAGCTGCGGCGAGAGCTCCATGCCCGGCCCGTCCCCTGGGGCGGCGCCGGAGTGTGCGTGCGCCCCTACCCCGAAGACCCCGAGGCGCTGGCGGCGGCCCTCGCCGAGCTGGGGGTCGGGCCCGTCCTCCTCCGCCTCCATCCCTGGGAGGCGGACCATGGCGTCGAGGAGGAGCTCGCCCGCGCCCTCCACGCCGCCGGCCGGGAGGTCACCTTCGGCCTGCCGCAGACCCGCGATCTAGTCAAGGATCCCGCGCGCTGGCGTGCCGCGGTCGAAGAGCTCGCCGAGCGCTTCCTGCCCTACGGCCGCCGCTTCCAGCTCGGGCACGCCATCAACCGCAGCAAGTGGGGGATCTGGAACCTGCGCGAGTACGTCGACCTCGCCGTCTCGGCCTCCGAGATCCTGCGCCGGCGGGGAGCGGTCGAGATCCTCGGCCCGGCGGTCATCGACTTCGAGTTCCACGTCACCGCCGCGGTCCTCAACCTCGAACGCGAAGGCCTGCGCTTCGACGTCGTCTCGAGCCTCCTCTACGTCGACCGCCGCGGCGCCCCCGAGGCCCGGCAGGCCGGCTTCGACACCGTCGACAAGGTGGTGCTGCAGAAGGCCATCGCCGAGACCGCGCGCAACGCGGCGGCGGGCGGCCGGTGCTGGCTGACGGAGGTCAACTGGCCGCTCTGGGAAGGGCCGCA
>DATNKQ010000602.1:0-5506 GCA_035603315.1 Thermoanaerobaculia bacterium | reverse complement strand
CCGCCAATCGAGCCTGGGAGCGCTGGTACCGGTTCCTGATCGCCGCCTGGCGGACCGACTTCGAAGCCGAGATCGCGGCGGCCTCGCGGCAATTCGAGGCGCCGCGGCTTCTCAGCCTCGGCTGCGGCTACGGCGGCATCGAGATCGGTTGCGCCCGCCGGCTCCAGGGACCGTACGAGATTGTGGCTCTGGACCTCAACGAGAACCTCTTCGCGCCTGCACGCGAAGAGGTGGCTCGCGATGGGCTCCACGTCGAGTTCCGGGCGCTCGATCTCAACTTCCTCGAGCTCGAGGAGAATTCCTTCGACGTCGTCTTCGCCCATGCATCCTTGCATCACCTGTTGAACTTCGAGCACCTCTTCGCGCAGGTCTATCGTGCGCTCAGGGAAGAGGGGCGTTTCATCGTGCTCGACATGATCGGCAAGACGCAGGTCCTGTTCTGGCCGGAAAACGTGCAGTTCGCGACCGACTTGGTGGCGCGGATGCCGCAGCGGTACCGGGGAGGCCTGGCGGCCGATCCAAGAGTGCTTTTCCCCGGCTATCTCGACGGCGCCGAGCAGCAGGGGATGGAGGGCATCCGCCAGGGGGAGCTGGAAGAGCAGATCGGCCGGTGGTTCCAACCGCTCAAGATCTTCAAGTACAACGCTTTCGTGCGCCTGATCTGCACCCATCCGACGATCGCGCTCAACTTCGATCCGGACTCGGCCGAAGACCAGGCCTACCTGGACTCGTTGTACGCCCTCGACTTGGAGCAGGTCAGGAAGGGCACTCTTCGCCCGACGGAGATGTTCGCGGTCTACGAGAAGAGGCCAGGGTGAAAAAAAGAGAGGGAGACGAGCCCAAGCCCGTCTCCCGTTCTACGGTCTCGCGGGTCGTGCGCCGCGCTACTGGGGACGCGACTGGAGCATCTGCTCGATGACGGCCAGCCGGCCAGCGAGTTCGCTGTTCTGCTTCTGCAGGCCATCGACCGTCTCCTGGAGCTTCGCGATCGAAGCGTCCTTCTCCCTGACGACCTGGTGCAAGCCCTTGATCGCCGCCAGGGCGACACCGCCGACATCGGTCATGGAGACGTGCTTGTCATCCATGCCGAGGCCGAAAGTGGCCCACCAGTCTTCGGCGATCGGCCCGATATGCCGCTCTCTTGGCTCTGCTTTCAGATTCCACGCGGTGAGTGGCATGTTGACCACCTTCTGGAGGATGTCGACCGGAGAGACCACGGAGAAATTTTCCTTGATTTCCCGACTGGATCCCGTGTTGTAAGTGGTGCCGGAGATGGTCATGTCGCCGCCCGAGGTCAGCACCATCTGGTTGGTGGGACTTCCGGGGATCGAGATGGCGAACGTGGTGCTGAAGTTGGATATCTGCCAGTCGTTGGAAGTGCCGTCGGTCCGATCGAGGAGGATCTGGATACCGCCATTGTTCGTCAACGTCAACAGATTTCTCAGGGCGGCCGTGCCGTTGGTCTCCTGGACCTGAACCTTCGCCGTGGCATCGGAGCGGCTGACGTGCAGCGACGCGCTCGGGCTGGCGGTGCCGACGCCGACGTTGCCGCTGGCGTTGATGTCGATCGAGCTGGTAGGCGCTCCCGGCCGGATGCGGAAGGGCAGGCGCGAGCCGCCGGTGACGTCGCGGACGAAGAAGTTGGCCTCGTTGCCGGCGATGTCCCAGGTCTGGGCGGTGAAGCCGCCGGAGGAGTTCTGCTCCAGGCGCATGGCCGGGGTGTTGCTGGTCGCGACATGGAGGTCCAGGACCGGCGTCGAGGTGCGGAAGCCGACCCGGCCGGTCGAGTCGACGAAGATCGCGTTGCCGGGCGCGCTGCCGGTGACGGTGAACGGCACCGTGCCCGCCGTAATGTCCTCGATCGAGAACTTGTTGGCGCCGCCGCTAGCGCTGTCGTTGGCGGTGAGCTGCCAGTCGTGGTTGGGGAAGCCGGTCGCCGTCGAGGTGTCGTCGAACTTGATGCGGGTGTTGTTCTCCTTCAGCCGGATGGTGTCGAAGCCGAAGCTCTCGTTGTTGACGCAGTCGAGGCCGATGCAGGCGCTGCCCTGGACGATGAGGTCGTCGGCGATCACCTGGTCCCGCGTCGAGAGGTGGTTGCCGTCGCTCTTCGCCGCCGCCCGCGGTTTCCGCGGCCGGTCCTCCGTCAGCCCGGGGGTCACGAACGCGCCGCCCTGGACCGCGAAGGTGCCGGACTGCACACCTCCATGCGGCAGCTCGCCGCTCTTCTCGAGCTCTGCCAATGCTGTCTCGTCGCCCGCCTCGCGCGCCGCCGCCACCCGGCGCTGGATCGAGCGGGAGACGTGCGGGATCCCCTGCAGCTCATAGGTATAGACGCCGTCGGGCAGCCGCTGGCCCTTCTCGTCGAAAGCCTTGAACGAAGGGATCTCTCCGGACGCGAACTGCTGGCGGACGAGGGAATCGCCGGGACCCCTGACGGTGAGGACGAAACGCTCGAAGCTCGCGCCCGGCATCCACTCGACGGCGGCCGCCCCGACGTTCATGCTGGCCACCGCAGGCGGTGCCTCCCGGCGCTCCTCGGTTGCCGCGGCGGCGACAGTGCTCCAGCCGGCCAAGGCGGCGACGAAGGCCGCCACGCTCAGAATCTGGGCCAAACTCTTTTTCATGATTCCTCCTTCCGAATGACCGCGCGTCGGGACTGACGGGGTCCGGGTGGGAAATCCAGAAGACAATGGATTGCCGGGCAATCCATGGACTTGCTATCGAGACTGGCGACGCAAATGTAAAAATTGTAACACGCGGCGCTCGGCATCGAAGAAAGCGCGAACGCGCAATCATGCAGGTTTTGCTGGCCGGCAGCAGCGCCTACGATAGACTCCACCGCCGATGCCGCGGCTCTCGATCGTCATTCCGGCCTACAACGAGCGCGCCACGGCGAAGATCCTGCTGGAGCGGGTGGCGCGGGCGCCGCTGCCGGAGGGCGTCGAGCGCGAGGTGATCGTCGTCGACGACGGGTCCTCGGACGGCACGCGGGAGCTCCTGCGCGAGCTCCTGGCGGCGGGAGATCCCCCCTTTCGCCTCGTCGAGCACGCCGTCAACCAGGGCAAGGGGGCGGCTATCCGCAGCGGCTTCGCGGCGGCGACGGGCGACCTGGTGCTGATCCAGGACGCCGACCTCGAGTACGACCCCGCCGACTACCCGCGGCTCCTGCAGCCGATCCTGGACGACGAGGCCGACGTCGTCTTCGGCTCCCGCTTCCTGGGCGGCCCCCACCGCGTGCTCTTCTTCTGGCACTCGGTGGGCAACCGCTTCCTGACGACGCTGTCGAACATGCTGACGGACGTCAACCTCTCGGACATGGAGACCTGCTACAAGGTTTTCCGCCGCGAGGTCCTGGACGGCCTGCGGCTGGAGTCCAACCGCTTCGGCATCGAGCCCGAGCTCACCGCCAAGGTAGTCAGGAAGGGGGCGCGGATCTACGAGGTCCCCATCTCCTACCGCGGCCGCACCTACGCGGAGGGCAAGAAGATCGGCTGGAAGGACGGCTTCGCGGCGATCTGGGCGATCGTCCGCTATAATTTCTTTTCATAGCCGATCCGCTATGCCGTTCGGCAAACCGGTAGCGAGCCTGTAGCGTAGACACCGCATGGAACCGTCCATCCTCGAAATCCCCGACGCCGCGCGCGCCGCCGACCCCATCCGCCTCCTCGAGGACAATGTCGCCCTCGTCCTGCGCGGCAAGCGCGAGGTCATCCGCCTGGCGAGCGTCTGCCTCCTCGCCAAGGGGCACGTGCTGGTGGAGGACGTGCCGGGCGTGGGCAAGACGACCCTCGCCCAGGCGCTCGCCCGCTCGCTGGGGCTCGCCTTCCAGCGCATCCAGTTCACCAGCGACCTCCTGCCCTCGGACATCATCGGCGTCTCGCTGTTCAACCAGAAGAGCCAGGCCTTCGAGTTCGTCCCCGGCCCGCTGTTCGCCAACGTCGTCCTCGCCGACGAGATCAACCGCGCCACCCCGAAGACGCAGTCGGCGCTCCTCGAGGCGATGAGCGAGCGCAAGGTCTCGGTCGAGCGCAAGCGCTACACTCTGCCCGAGCCCTTCGCCGTCCTCGCCACCCAGAACCCGCTGGAGTACCAGGGGACGTTCCCGCTCCCCGAGTCGCAGCTCGACCGCTTCCTCATGTCGCTCTACATCGGCTACCCGCCGCGAGCGGACGAGAAAGACCTCCTGCTGTCCGGCGGGGTCGAGAACATCCTCGACGAGCTGCAGCCGGTGCTGTCGCGGGAGGACCTCCTGGATCTCCAGGCGCGGGTGCGGCGCATCCACGTCGCCGAGAAGCTCGCCGACTACATGCTGTCGCTGGCCGAGGCGACGCGGCGGGGCGGCGACTTCCTCCTGGGCGTCTCGACGCGCGGCGCCCAGAGCCTCTACCGGGCCACCCAGGCCCTGGCCCTCTGCGAGGGGCGCGGCTACGCCATCCCCGACGACGTGCAGCGCCTGGCGGCCCCCGTCCTCGCCCACCGGGTGGTCTTGAAGCGCGGCGCCGCCGACCTCGACAGCTCGCGCAAGGCGATCGAGCGCGTGGTGGGGTCGGTGCCCGTACCTGTGTGAGCGTTGGTGTGAGCGTCGGCTTGAGCGCTCGGAAATCGTCGCCCGAAGGCATCCGCATCACCAAGGTGGGGCTGTGGTACGTCCTCTTGACGGTGATCGTGGCGATCGCCGCCACCAACACCGGCAACAACGCCCTCTACATGGTCCTGGCGGTGATGTTCGCCACCCTCATCGTCTCCGGGCTGGTATCGCGCGAGAACGTCCGCGCCCTGAGCGTCGAGCTCCTGCCGCCGGAGGAGATCTTCGCCAACCGGCCGCTCGCCCTGCCCTTCACCCTGCACAACCGCGGCCGCCTCCTGCCGCGGTGGTTCCTCCTCTTCGCGGTCGCCAAGACCGCCCAGCCGCTCCTCATCCCCCACCTCCCGCGCCGCGGCAAGAGCGTCGGACAGATCGAGACGATGATCCCCGTCCGCGGCCGCCACACGTTCCCCTTCGCCCACGTCTCCTCGCTCTTCCCGTTCGGCTTCTTCAAGAAGGGGGTGCGCTACGGCGTCGGGGTCGAGGTGCTCGTCTTCCCCGAGATCTTCGCCGCCGCCTCGATGCTGCGCGAGGCCGACCACCGCCTGGGGGACGGCGCCAGCCGCCGCGCCGGCCGCGGCCACGACCTCCATTCGCTGCGCGCCTTCCGGCACGGCGACGACCCGCGCGGCATCCACTGGAAGCAGACGGCGAAGACCGGCCGCCTGATCTTCATGGAGCGCGAGGCGGAGAAGAGCCGGCGGCTGTCGATCGTCTTCGACAACGCCGTCGGCGAGCTCGCCGATCCGGCGCGCAAGCTCCGCTTCGAGCGCCTGGTCTCGGAGGCGGCGACCGCCGCCCTCGACCACCTGGCCCGCGGCTACCAGGTCGAGCTCGTCACCCGCGACCGCGCGCTCCCCTTCGCCGGCGGCCCGCGGCAGCGGCTGGCGATCCTCGAGGCCCTGGCCCTGATCGCGCCCG
>DATNKQ010000657.1:0-2633 GCA_035603315.1 Thermoanaerobaculia bacterium | reverse complement strand
GGGACAAGCCCCTCCCCTACATAAACATCCAGCCCCTCCCCTACACAAGCATCCTCGACGGGCTGCTCCTGACCAAGCAGCAGCCGCAGCACCCGCGCCGCGCCCTTCTTGTCCAGGGGGCGGTTGCCGTTGCCGCACTTGGGGGATTGCACGCAGGAGGGGCAGCCGACGTCGCAGGGGCAGGCGTCCAGGAGCTCTAAGACCCGGCGGAGGAGCTCCGGCAGGTCCTCGAAGCCGCGGGCGGCGATGCCGACTCCCCCCGGGTGGCCGTCGTAGAGGAAGACGGTGCCGCAGCCCACCTGCGGGTGGAACGGCATGGAGATGCCGCCGATGTCGCCGCGGTCGCAGAGGGCGAGGATGGGGAAGAGCGCGATGGCGGCGTGCTCGGCGGCGTGGAGCGAGCCCAGGAAGTGCTCGCCGGCCGAGGCCAGCGTGCGCTCGATCGCCCGCGGCGCCAGCCACCAGAGGCCCACGGTCTCGAACTCGACCGGCGGCAGGTCGAGCGCCTGCTGGTCGATCACCTCCTGCCCCGAGATGCGCTTGCGCTGGAAGCCGACCACCCGCTCGGTCACCTTGAGGCGGCCCAGGCGGGCGGTGAGCAGGCCGTCCCGGCGCTCCTTCAGCACCTCCAGGATCTCGGTCTCCTTCTCGGTCAGCGGCGTCGTGAAGTAGTCGAGGTCGGCCGCCGCCGCCCGCACCCGGTGCTCCTCCTGGCGCAGCTCCGAGACGAGGAACTGGCGGCCGGCGTGGAGGTAGACCGCTCCCGGATGACACTCGTGGAGGACCCGCACGCCGTCGACGGTGCCGATCATCCGGCCGTTGCCGGCGTTCTCGATGGCATAGGTGCGGCCGGTGCCCCGCAGGTTGAGGTCGCGCTGCGGCCGGCGCCGGGTCGAGTGGAGCTCCTCCCCCTCCACCGCCTGGACCAGCTTCGACTCCCTGAGGAGCTCGCCCACCAGCGGCGCGTGGGCGGCGAGATAGCGGCGGTCGGCCTCGCGCGACAGCGGCAGCTCGGCGGCGGCGCAGATCAGGTGGCCGCGGGCCACCGGCTCGTTGCCGGGGTCGACGATGAGCCGCTCGCAGGGGCGTTCGAGGAACTGCTCGGGGTGGTCGAGGAAATACTGGTCGAGGGCGTCGGGGAGCGCCACCAGGGCAGTGATCGACTCCCGCTCCGCCCTCCCCACCCGCCCCGAGCGCTGCCAGGTCGCCATCATGCTCCCGGGGTAGCCGACGAGGATGCAGGCGTCGAGGCCGCCGACGTCGACCCCCATCTCCAGGGCGGAGGTGGAGATCACTCCGTCCAGCCGCCCCGCGAAAAGGTCGCGCTCGATCCGCCGCCGCTCCTCGGGGAGGAAACCGGCGCGGTAGCTCGCCACCCGCAGCGCCAGCGCCGGCTCCTGCCGCCGCAGCCAGGAGTAGAGGAGCTCGGTGATCCGCCGCGCCTTGGTGAAGACGATGGTCTTCAGGCCCGCCTGCACGAGGGTGACGAAGAGCTGCAGCGCGGTCGTGTAGGGGCTGCCGCTCGGCCGATAGAGCAGCAGGTGCCGCCCCTCGCGCGGCGCCCCCGAGTCGGCGATCCAGTGGAACGACCTGCCCGTCAAGGTGGCGGCGAACTCCGGGGCGTTGGCGGCCGTCGCCGACGAGGCGATGAGGAGGGGATCGCCGCCCACCGCCCGGCAGAGGCGGAGGAAGTGCTGCAGGACGTGGTGGAAGTGGCTGCCGAAGATGCCGCGATAGGTGTGGAGCTCGTCCAAAACGATCCAGCGCAGGTCGGCGAGGAACGGCCCCCAGCCGGTCCAGTGGCCGAGGACGCCAAGGTGGAGCATGTCGGGGTTCGACACCACCACCCGCGGAAAGTTGCGGCGGATGGCTTCCCGCAGCGGCCGCGGGGTGTCGCCGTCGTAGATCTCGCAACCGGCGATCTCGGGCGGCAGGCCCGCCGCCTCCGCGAGGTGAAGGAACTTTCCCCGCTGATCCTGCCCCAGCGCCTTCAGAGGGTAGAGGAAGAGCGCCCGCCCCGGCCCGCCGCGCACGGCCTCCTCCAGCGCCGGCACCTGGAAGATCAGCGACTTGCCGGAGGCGGTGGGGGTGGTGACGAGGACGCTCTCCCCCCGCCGCACGGCCGCGATCCCGGCCGCCTGGTGGCTCCACAGCCGCGGCACGCCGCCCGCCGCCAGCGCCTGGGCGATCGGCGGGGCGAGCGGCGGATCGAGCTCGCCGTAGCGAGCCGCCGACGCCGGCAAAAAAGCTGCATGCACGAGCTGCCGTCCCAGCCGCCCTTCCCGCAGGGTGTCGACCAGGGAGGCCAGCGAGGCGGTGGTTACAGGGGCATCGTTACGACTCATTCGCGCTCAGAGGATAGCACTCTCCGAAACGTTGGACCGAGGTTCCCCTTGCTTCTAATGTAGGGGAGGGGCTTGCCCCCGCCCGGGAGGGGACAAGCCCCTCCCCTACATAAAAAACGAACGGCGCGGAGGGTGCGCTGTGCGCACCGCCAGCCGTTCATTGGTGCGCAGAGCGCACCCTACAAGGCGCCGTCCGCTACGGTTTCTTGTGTAGGGGCGGGGCTTGCCCCCGCCCGGGAGGGGACAAGCCCCTCCCCTACATAAAAAACGAACGGCGCGTAGGGTGCG
>DATNKQ010000656.1:0-4218 GCA_035603315.1 Thermoanaerobaculia bacterium | reverse complement strand
GTCGCCGAGGTGGCGGCGGCCCTGGCCGAGCAGCCCGCGGCAGGCACGGTCGAGGAACCGCGGCACCCGGCCGGCGTCGACGCCTGGGTGCGCCCGTTCACCGTCGAGCTCGTCCGCCGCGATCCGCCCCGCCGCCGGCCGAGCACTCCCGAGCCAGGCACCTGGCAGGTGATCGCCCCGCCCGGCCATCCGCTGGCGGCGGCGCTCCCCGCGGCCCTCGCCGCCGCCGGCGGCGGCCGGAGGGTGGGGATTGCCCTCTGCCTGCCGCCGGCGCCTGGGGACGAGGCCGTGCCGCTCCTCCTCGCCGCTGCCGAGGCGGTGCGGGAGGCGGGAGAGGGAGCGCGCTTCGCCGTCGTCCAGGAGAGGGGCGGCGGGGGCGGCTTCGCCCGCACCCTCCACCTGGAGATGCCGGACGTCGCCACCCGTCTGATCGACCTCCCCTTCGATCTGCCTGGCGCCGCCGAACTCGTGGCGGCGGAGGCGGCGGTGGGCGACGGGGGCTTCGCCGAGGTCCACTTCGACGCCGCGGGCAGCCGCCGGGTCCCCGTCGTCCGCCTGCTGCCGGCGCTGCCGGAAACGAGCGCGGAGCCGGCGCCTGTTTTCGCCCTCGGCCCCGGCGACGTCCTGCTGGCGACCGGCGGCGGCAAGGGCATCGCCGCCGAGTGCGCGCTCGCCCTCGGCCTGGCGAGCGGCGCCCGCCTCGCCCTCCTCGGCCGCTCGCGCCCGGAGGCCGACGCCGAGCTGGCAGCCAACCTGGAGCGGATGGCGGCGGCCGGCGCCGCCCCCCTCTACCTCTCCGCCGACGTCACCGACGCGGCGGCCGTGCGGGCCGCCGTCGCCCGCGCCGAGGCCGAGCTGGGGCCGGTGACGGCAGTCCTTCACGGCGCCGGCGCCAACGCGCCGCGCCGTCTCGCCGACCTCGACGAGGCGGCCTTCCGGCGCACCCTGGCGCCCAAGGTCGGCGGGCTCGCCAACCTCCTCGCCGCCCTCGATCCCGCGCGCCTCCGGCTTCTCGTCGGCTTCGGCTCGATCCTCGCCGAGACCGGCCTGCCCGGCGAGGCCGACTACGCGGTCGCCAACGAGTGGCTGGCGCAGGCCGTCGAGCGCTTCGCCGGCGGGCACCCGCGCTGCCGCTGCCTCGCCGTCGAGTGGTCGGTGTGGGCGGGGGTCGGCATGGGCGAGCGCCTGGGCCGCCTGGAGGCGCTGATCCGCGACGGCATCTCGCCCATCCCCTTGGGCGCCGGAGTGGCGGCGCTCCAGGAGCTGCTCTCCCGGCCGCTGCCGCGGGCCACCATCGTCGTCGCCGGCCGCTTCGGCGAGCCGACGACGGTCGAGATCGAGCGGCCGGAGCTGCCGCTCCGCCGCTTCCTCGACCGCCCGCGGGTCTTCTACCCGGGCGTCGAGCTGGTGGTCGACAGCGAGCTCTCGGCAGCGACCGACCCCTACCTCGCCGACCACGTCTTCCGCGGCGAGCCGCTGCTGCCGGCGGTGATGGGCCTGGAGGCGATGGCGCAGGCGGCGATGGCCGTCCTCGGCCGCCGCGATCTCCCCTCCTTCGAGGCGGTCGAGCTGGAGCGGCCGGTGGCCGTGCCCGCCGCCGGCGCGGTGACAGTGCGGGTGGCCGCGCTCGCCCGCGGCGGCGGGCGGGTGGACGTCGTCCTCCGCAGCTCGGCGTCCGGTTTCGCGGCCGACCACTTCCGCGCCGTCTGCCGCTTCGCCCCGCGCCCGTTACCGGCAGCGCCGGCGGAGCCGGCAGCGGACGGGCGGCCCCTTGCCGGCCCGCTGCCGCCCCTCGATCCCGGCCGCGACCTCTACTCCGGCCTCCTCTTCCAGGGCGGCCGCTTCCGCCGCCTCGGCGGCTACCGCCGGCTGGAGGCCACTTCCTGCCTGGCCGACATCTCGCCCGACGGCGCGACCGCCTGGTTCGGGCGCTACCTGCCGGTCGAGCTGGTGCTCGGCGATCCCGGGGCGCGCGACGCCGCCCTGCACGGCATCCAAGCCTGCATCCCCCACCGCACGCTGCTGCCGATGGGGGTCGACCGCCTGTGGAGCGGCCGGCTGGCGCAGGACGCCGCGCACTCCTTCCGCGCCCGCGAGCGGCGGCGGGAGGGCGACACCTTCCACTACGACCTCGACATCCTGGGTCCCGGCGGCGAGCTCCGCGAACGCTGGGAGGGGCTGCGCCTGCGCGCCGTGGCGGCCACCGCTCCCGGCCCCGCCTGGGGCGCCGCCCTCCTGGCGCCGTTCGCCGAGCGGCGGCTCGCCGAGCTGATCCCCGGGTCGGCCGTCCGCGTTGCCCTCGAGCAGGGAGACGGCGGTGCCCGGCGGCACCGTCCCGACGGCCGGCCGGAGAGCCGATCGGATCGATCAGATAGGGGAGCCGGCGGCTCCCTCTCCGTCTCGCACGCGGCGGACCTCACCCTGACCGTCGCCGGCCCCGGCCGCCTGGGGTGCGACCTCGAGGCGGTGGCGCCGCGGACGCCGGCGGTCTGGCGCGACCTCCTGGGCGGCGAGCGCTTTCGCCTCGCGGAGCTCATCGCCCACGAGCGCGGAGAGGATCTCGACGGCGCCGCCACCCGGGTATGGGCGGCGGCCGAGTGCCTGCAGAAGGCAGGGGCGCCGCACGCCGCGCCGCTGACCGTTGGAGCTGGCGGCGACAGCGCCGATGGCTGGCTGCTGCTGCGCTCGGGGGGCCTCGCCATCGGCACCTTGCTGGCGCCGGTGCGGGAGCTCGCCGGCCCGGCCGCCCTGGCAGTCCTCACAGAAGATCCTGGGGCTGTCGGTTAGCGCTTGCTCTCCCTAGCCCGCGCCGCCCTGCGGCGCCCGCGCCTCGTCCTCGCCCTCTTCGCCGCCGCCACGGCCGTGATGGCGGCGGGCCTCGGCCGGCTGCAGCTGCGCACCGACGGCGCCGCCATCTACCCGCGGGGCAACCCCACCGTCGTCCGCACGCTCCAGGATCAGGAGACCTTCCAGGAGCTGCCGCAGGTCATCGTGCTGCTCACCGCGCGGCCCGGTGGCCCGGCCGTCGCCTCTCCCGCCGGCTTCCGGTTCCTGAAGCGGGTGCACGCCGGGCTCCTCGCCCTCCCCGGCGTGGAGGACCTGGGGGTGCGCTCGCTGGCCGACCTCGTCGAGCCGCCCCCGAGCGCCAACCTGCTCGACATCCACGACTTCCTCGCCACCGTTCCGGAAGGCCCCGCCTTCGCCGATCTCCTGGCGCGCATCCGCCGCATGCCGCTCGCCGGCGCCCTCCTCCTGTCGCCCGACGGGCGCGCGGCGGCGCTCTACGTCGCTGTCGCCAAGGGGGCGGACCGCGGGACGCTCATCGCCGCCATCGAGCGCTTCCTCGGCTCGCCGGACCTGGCAGCGGCGAGCGGCTTCGAGCTGCGGGTGACGGGACCGGTGGCGGCGGAAACGGTGCTCGGCCGCGAGGTGCTGCGCGACCTCTCGCGGCTGGTGCCGCTGATGGTGGCGGCGGTGGCGCTTCTCCTCTGGCTGTCGCTGCGCACGCCGGGCGGGATCTTCATCCCGCTCGCGCAGGTGCTCGCCACCCTGGTATGGACGCTCGGGGGGATGGGCTGGGCCGGCATGCCGGTGACGCTCTTCACCACCGTCCTGCCGGTGCTCCTGATGGCGATGGCGATGACCGACGAGATTCACCTCCTGGTGCGGGTCCAGGACCGGTTGAGGGAGGGTGAAGAATTTCCCGAACCAGGCCATCTACGGTCCGGCTCACAGACAGAACCTCCAATTGTCATCCCGAGCGAGAGCGAGGGACCTGGCGGAAGGGCGGCGCGAGACCTCTTGCTACAAGAGGTTCGGGAGACCGCTCCCCGCCCAGGTCCCTCGCTCACGCTCGGGATGACAGAGGCTGGGTTTTCGCGCGGCAACCGAGTCAGCCGCTCGGCCGCCGCAGCCGCGGAGGCCGCAGACGCGAATCGGCGCGCGCGGCTGGTGGGGGCGCTCTCTGCCGCGTACGCCGACCTGACGGCGCCGCTCGCCCTCTCCTCCATCGCCACCGCCACCGGCTTCCTCTCCTTCCTCTTCACCTCCATCGGCCCGCTGGCACAGTTCGGGCTGGCGACCGGGGTGGGCATGCTCTTCGCCATGCTCTTCACCTTCAGCCTGGTGCCGGCGCTGGCGGTGGTGCTGCCGG
Source organism: Thermoanaerobaculia bacterium (assembly GCA_035603315.1). Lineage (GTDB taxonomy): Bacteria > Acidobacteriota > Thermoanaerobaculia > Multivoradales > UBA5704 > DATNKQ01. The sequence goes on along the minus strand of DATNKQ010000656.1, from coordinate 65 downwards.
CTGGCTGGATCGAGCGGCGGGCGCTCGCGGGCGACCCCAGCGACCGCGGCCTGGCCTCGGCCGCC
>DATNKQ010000601.1:0-14980 GCA_035603315.1 Thermoanaerobaculia bacterium | reverse complement strand
GGCCCGCCTCTCCGAGGACGAGATCGCCTTCCTGATCCGCCGCATCGGCCTCACGCGGCAGAAGGCGTCGAGCCTAAGGCGGCTGTCGGAGATCCTCGTCGCCGAGCACGGCGGCCGGGTGCCGCGCAGCTTCGTGGAGCTGGAGGCGCTGCCCGGCGTCGGCCACAAGACCGCCTCGGTGGTGATGAACCAGGCCTTTGGCGAGCCCGCCTTCCCCGTCGACACCCACATCCACCGGCTGGCGGCCCGCTGGGGTCTCTCCTCGGGCAGGAACGTGGTGATCACCGAGCGCGACCTGAAGCGCCTCTTCCCGCGCCCGGCCTGGGGCAAGGTCCACCTGCAGATCATCTATTTCGGCCGCGAGTACTGCCCGGCCCGCTATCACGACTTCGCGGCCTGCCCCATCTGCTCCTGGGCGGCCAGCGCCCGGCGCCGGCGGGAAGAGGCCGCCCGGGACGGGCGCCGCGGAGAGCGCTAAGCCCCGCCGCGCCGCAGGAAGAGCGCTCCCAGGGGCGGCAGGGTGAGGGTGAGCGAGTGGGTGCGGCCGTGGAGGGGCAGGGGGGCGGCTTCGACGCCGCCGAAGTTACCCTGGCCGCCGCCGCCATAGCGCGGGGCGTCGCTGTTGAGGAGCTCCAGCCAGCGCCCGCCGCGCGGCGCGCCGATGCGGTAGTTCTGCCGCACCCGGGGAGTGAAGTTGAAAACGGCGATGACCGACTCCCCCTTCTGGCGGCCGTGGCGCAGGAGGGCGAGGACGCCGCTCTCGGCGTCGGTGCAGTCGATCCACTCGAAGCCGGCGGCCTCGCAATCGAGCTCGTGGAGGGCGGGCTCGTCGCGGTAGAGGCGGTTCAGGTCCTCGAGCCAGCGCGAGACGCCGGCGTGCGCCGGATCGCCCAGCAGGTGCCAGTCGAGGCTGGCGTCGTGGTTCCACTCCCGCAGCTGGCCGATCTCGGCCCCCATGAAGAGGAGCTTCTTCCCCGGCTGGGCGAAGAGCCAGGCGAAGAGCAGCCGCAGGTTCGCCAGCTGCTGCCACCGGTCGCCCGGCATCTTGGCGAGCAACGAGCCCTTGCCGTAGACCACCTCGTCGTGCGATAGGGGGAGGACGAAGTTCTCGCTCCAGGCATAGAGGCCGCGGAAGGTGAGCAGGTTGTGGTGGAACTTGCGGTACACGGGATCCTTGGCGAAGTACTCCAGGGAGTCGTGCATCCAGCCCATGTCCCACTTGAGACCGAAGCCCATGCCGCCCAAGTAGATGGGACGCGACACCATGGGCCAGGCGGTCGACTCCTCGGCGACCGTCTGCACGGCGGGGAAGTCGGCGTAGACGCGCTCGTTGAGACTGCGCAGGAAGGCGATCGCCTCCAGGTTCTCGCGCCCGCCGTGCTGGTTGGGGATCCACTCGCCGGCCGGGCGCGAGTAGTCGAGATAAATCATGGAGGCGACGGCGTCGACGCGCAGGCCGTCGGCGTGGTAGCGGTCGAGCCAGAAGCAGGCGGAGCTGGTGAGGAAGCTCCGCACCTCGCTGCGGCCGTAGTTGAAAATGTAGCTCTTCCAGTCGGGGTGGAAGCCCTTGCGCGGGTCGGCGTGCTCGTAGAGGTGGGTGCCGTCGAAGAAGGCGAGGGCGTACTCGTCGCCGGGGAAGTGCGAGGGGACCCAATCGAGGAGGACGCCGATGCCCTCGCGGTGCAGGTGGTCGATGAGGAACATCAGGTCCTGCGGCGTGCCGTAGCGGCTGGTGGGGGCGAAGTAGCCCGTCGTCTGGTAGCCCCAGGAGCCGTAGAAAGGGTGCTCCATGATCGGCAGGAGCTCGACGTGGGTGAAGCCCAGGGTGCGGACGTGGGCGGCCAGAAGCGGCGCGATCTCGCGATAGCCGAGCGAGCGGTTTCCCTCCTCCGGCACCCGGCGCCAGGAGCCCAGGTGGACCTCGTAGATAGACATCGGGGCGGCGAGCGAGTTGCGCGCCGCGCGCCCCGCCATCCACTCGCCGTCGCTCCACTCGTAGGCCAGGTCCCAGACAATCGAGGCCTGGCGCGGCGGCGTCTCGGCGTGGAAGGCGAAGGGGTCGGCCTTGTCGGCGCGGTAGCCGCGGTAGCGCGAGGCGACATGGAACTTGTAGCGCGCGCCTGCCGCGGCTCCGGGAGCGAAGGCCTCCCAGATGCCGGAGCCGCCGCGCCGCGCTAGCGGGTCGGCGTTGCGGTCCCAGCCGTTCCAGTCGCCGATCGCCGAGACCCGTTCGGCGTCCGGCGCCCACACCGCGAACCAGGTGCCGGCGACGCCATCGCGAATGGCGAGGTGGGCCCCCAGCCGGTCGTAGAGACGGGCGTGGGTGCCCTCGTTGAAGAAGTAGAGGTCTTGCTCGCCGATCGGCGAACCGCTGGCTGCCGGGCTCCCCACGCCCGCGCCTGTCGCTTCCGCGCCACCTCCGTTGCCCTGTTTCTTCTTCACGGTGGACCTCCGCGATGGTCTCGACGGCGCAGCGCGTCGATGCTCTGGAGCAGGGCGGCGATCGCCGGCCGGGAGGAGAGCTCCTCGAATGTGAGGCGCGCCTTGCGCCGCCAGTTGGGGCGCTCGCTCGTCGTGCCCGGCACGTTCTGCGGCTCGGTTTCCCCCCAGAGGTCCTCGAGGTTGACGAGGACCAAGCGCGCCGGGCTCGCCGCCAGCCACTCCAGGAGATGCCGCAGCACCGCCTCGCAGAGCGCCGCGTCGTCCCCGGCCGGACGGGCCTGCAGGCGCTCGGCCAGGCCGCGCTTGAGCGCCTCTCGCCGCTCCCGCTCGGCCCGCGCCTGCGCAGCGTCGAAGACGCCGAGACTCTCGAGGTCGTCGACGTCGGCGCCGGTCCAAAAGGAGCGGAAGGTGGGCATGTCGTGCGTGTTGAGGCTGGCGACCGTCGCGGCGGGGGGCACGCGTCCCTCCAGACTGCCCGTGCTGCCGGGCTGCAGCTCGTACTGCACGACGTACATCCCGAGGACGCCGTGGCGGTCCATCGCCTCGCCCACCTCGGGGGGGACGGTGCCCAGGTTCTCGCCGACGATCACCGCGCGGTGGCGGTGGGACTCGAGCGAGAGGACGGCGTAGAGCTCGTTGGCCGGATAGGTGACGTAGACGCCGTCCGCCGCCGCCATCCCCTCGGGGATCCAGAACAGCCGGTGGAGCTGCATGACGTGGTCGATGCGCAGCAGGCCGGCATGCTCGAGGTGGTGGCGCAGGCAGTCGACGAAGTAGCCATAGCTCCGCTCGCGCAGCCGCCCGGGCGCGAGCGGCGGGAACCCCCAGTTCTGGCCCTGGGTGAAGAAGGCGTCGGGGGGCGCGCCGGCGGCGGCGCCGCGGGCGAAGATCGCGCGCTCGCGCCAGACGTCGTAGGAGGCGCCCTCGACCCCCAGCGGCAGATCGAGGTAGAGGCCCGGCCCGCGCCGCCGGGCCTCCAGCGCCACGGAGCGCATCTGGTCGGCGGCGGCCCACTGCACCCAGAGGTGGTAGCGGCGGTCCTCCTCGTCGTAGTCGGCGGGCGCCAGCGTCCCCTCCCGCAGCCGCTCCGGCCAGCTCGGCCAGGCCTCGCCGCGGCGGTCCAGGACCGCGCGGAAGGCTGCGTAGTCGAGCACCTCCGGCTTCTCCTCGAGGAAGCGCTCGAACTCCGCCAGCCGCCGCGAGGGGCGGGAGAAGAAGCGGTGGGCCATCTCCTCGAAGACCCGCCGCTTCAGGAACATCAGGCGCGCGTAGTCGACGAGGGGAGCGGCGGCGAGCGCGGCGGCCTCGCGCGCGAACTCCGGCGATTCGATCAACCGTCGCGCCCCCGCCGCCTCGTCGAGCTCGGGGAGGCGCCGCGGATCGAGGTAGAGCTCGCTCCAGAAGAGCCGCGAGGCCGGCGCGTAGGGGCTGGCCGCGAACGGCTCGTCGAGGAAGGCGGCGAGGAGCGGGAGGGTCCCCACCACTCCGCCGCCCAGGCCGGCCGTCCATTGCCCGAAGGCCTCCAGGTCCGAGAGGTCGCCGGCGCCCCAGCTCCGCCCGGTGCGCAGGGAGTAGAGCGGCAGGAAGACCCCCCACAGCGGGTCGCCCTCGGCGCCGTAGGCCCGCCGCGGGGCCGAGATCACCAGGGTTTCTGACTTGCGCCGGGGGGTCTCCAGGGTCAGCAGGTGGTAGCCCGGGGGCAGGCGCTCCGGCAGAGCGAGACGCCGCCCCCCGGTCGCATCCACCGCCGGCAGCGCCTCGGACTCGCACACCCAGGCCTGCCGGCCGCCGCCCTCGAGGTCGACGTGGCAGGCGAGCGCTCCGCGGTCGCCGGCGCCCATCCGGAGGACGAGCTCGGGCGGGCCGCCCTCCCACGCCACCGCCACCGGCTCGGCGAGATCCTCGGCCAGCTCCTCGCGGCGCGCCCGCAGCGCCTCCGGGACGTCGGCGGGGCCGTCCACGGGCGCGTCGAGGGCGCGGAGGGTCCCCAGGAGCGCGTCGTCGCTCGCCTCGCGGTAGACCCCCAAGGCGTCGTGATAGGAGGTCTGGATGCCGTAGCTCCGCGCCAGCTCCAGAAGCTCTTCCCGCTCCCGCCGCACCGTCTTCTCCTTACTCGCCGTCCCCGAGGATCTGGAGGATCCCCGCCAGGGGGATGCGGACCCAGCCGGGGCGGTTGTTGAGCTCGTAGGCGAGCTCGTAGACGGCCTTCTCCAGCCGGAAGACGTCGAGGAGGAGGGCGAGCTCCGCCCGCGCCGCCGGTAGGAAGACGGCGCCGCCCGCCCGCGCTGTCTCCAGGTAGCGGCCGAGGAAGGCGGCAGAGGCCCAGCGCTCCCAGGCCTGGAGCCAGCCCTCCAGGATCGGCAGGGACGCCGCCGAGACGACGCCGCGCTTGTCCTCCTCGAAGAGCGCGGCATAGGCGGCGTAGTGGAAGGAGCGCAGCATCCCCGCCACGTCGCGCACCGCCGAGCGTTTCAGGCGCCGCTCCGAGAGGGGGCGCGCCGGCTCGCCCTCGAAGTCGAGGATGACGAAGTCCTTGCCGGTAAAGAGCACCTGCCCGAGGTGGTAATCGCCATGGGTGCGGATGCGCAGGACGGAGATCTTGGCGCTGAGGAGCGCGGAGAAGCGCTCGACGATGCGCTCCTGCGCCGCCATCACCTGCTCCGCCTCCCGCCGCGTCTCCTCGGGGAGCCCCGGCGCCCGCTGGGCGAGGAGCTGGAAGGTGCGTCCCACCGCCGCCCGCATCGACTGGTAGAGCGAGCGCTGGTAGAGGAGCGAGAAGGGCTCGGGCTCGAAGCCCGGGCGCCGCGGCCGCGAGGCCAGCGCCAGGTGCAGCTCCGCCGTCCGCTGGCCGAGGAGCTGCGCCGAGGAGAGGTAGGTGCCGAGGAGCGCGAAGGCGGCGGCCGGCGGCTCGCCCTCCGCCAGCTCCAGGAGCGGCTGGCGGACTACCGGCGGGGCCTCGTGCTCGTGCTCGACCAGGGCGCGCTCGGCGAAGCGGCCGAGGGCGTCCAGGCTGTAGTGCCAGGCGTCGCCCTGGTTGGGCACGTAGCCCTGGAGGATGGCGAGGGTCATCGGCTCCTCCCGCTCGCGCCGCAGCTCGATGGCCCCGGCGACCGGCGGCACGTGGAGGAAACCCGCCTCCTCGGTGAGGAAGCGCCCGATCTCGAGGTCGGGGTTGATCCCGGTGTCGAGGCGGCGGAAGAGCTTGAGCACGAAGCGATCGCCAAAGATGACCGACGTATTGCTCTGCTCGGCGCCAAGGATCGACGGCTCCAGCGAGCGCCCTGGACCGTGGCCGGCGGCGAGCTCGCGGTAGGCATCGGTCGGGTAGGCCGCCAGCTCCCGTCCGCCGCCCTCGCCGCGGAAGCGCCGGCGGCGGCCGATGGCGGCGAGCAGCCCCGCCGCGAACTCGGGGTCCCAGAGGGCGTCGTAGAGAAGGCCGTCCTCCTCGCCGGCGAGCCGGGCGACGACCGCCTGCGGCACCTTGGCGAGGAGCCCCGCGGCGCGCTCGCCGGCGGCGTAGGCGAGCGGCAGGGCGTAGGTCTCCGGCTCTCCCTCGGCGTAGTCGACGGCGAGGAGGGCGAGGAGGGCGTCGGTGAACCCCGGCTCGTCGTCGAAACGGATGATCTCGGCGAGGCGGACGGCGCGGATCGTCCGCGCCTTGCCGCCGAACCAGCGGCGGGTGGCAAGCACCGAGGGCAGCGCGCGCTCGAGAAGCGTCCGCGCCGGCTCCTCGAAGCAGTCCTCCCAGCTGTCCTCGACCGGGATCACCGGGATGTCCACCCCGCGCGCAGAGGCCTCTTCGCGCTCGAGCGCAAACCAGTAGAAGGTGTGCGGCCCGAGGGTGAGGGCGTAGGGGTGGCCGCCGATGCGCGGGAAGCGAGTGCGGCCGAAGAGCTCGACCGGGGTGCGGCCCGCGAGCTCCTTCAGGTCGAGCTCGACCGGCTGCGAGAAGCGTGACAGGTTGGCGACCACGAGGAGCGTCTCCTCCGCCGTCTGGCGGAGGAAGGCCAGCACCCGGTGGTTCTCCGACTGCAGGAAGGTGAGGCTGCCGCGGCTGAAGGCCTGATGGCGCTTGCGCAGCGCGATCAGGCGCCGCGTCCACCAGAGCAGCGAGTGAGGGTTGCTCTGCTGCGCTTCGACGTTGACCGCCTCGTAGTGGTACTCGGCCTCGATGATCACCGGCAGGTAGAGCTGCGCCGGCTTGGCGCGCGAGAAGCCGGCGTTCTTGTCCGAGCTCCACTGCATGGGGGTGCGGACGCCGTTGCGGTCGCCCAGGTAAAAGTTGTCCCCCATGCCGATCTCGTCGCCGTAGTAGAGGACGGGCGCGCCGGGGAGCGAGAAGAGCAGGCCGTTCATCAGCTCGATGCGCCGCCGGTCGTTGCCGAGGAGAGGGGCGAGGCGACGCCGGATTCCGAGGTTGATGCGCGCCTTGGGGTCCTGGGCGTAGACCCGGTACATGTAGTCGCGGTCCTCGTCGGTCACCATCTCCAGGGTCAGCTCGTCGTGGTTGCGCAGGAAGGTCGCCCACTGGCAGGTCGCGGGGATGGGCGGCGTCTGTTGCAGGATGTCGACCACCGGGAAGCGGTCCTCCATGCGGATGGCCATGAACAGGCGCGGCATGACGGGGAAGTGGAAGGCCATGTGGCACTCGTCGCCCTGCCCGAAGTAGGCGATCGAGTCCTCCGGCCACTGGTTGGCCTCGGCGAGCAGCATACGGCCCTGGAACCTGGCGTCGACGTGGGCGCGCAGCTCGCGCAGGAAGACGTGGGTCTCGGGGAGGTTCTCGCAGTTCGTCCCCTCGCGCTCGAAGAGGTAGGGGACGGCGTCCAGGCGCAGCCCGTCGACCCCCATCTCCATCCAGAAGTCGAGGGCGTCGAGCACCGCCTTGTGCACCCGCGGATCATCGTAGTTGAGGTCCGGCTGGTGGGAGAAGAAGCGGTGCCAGTAGTAGGCCTTGGCCACCGGGTCCCAGGTCCAGTTCGAGGTTTCGAAGTCCTTGAAGATGATGCGCGCGTCGGCGTACTTCTGGGGGTCGTCGCTCCAGACGTAGAAGTTCCGCCACTTGCTCCCCGGCGGCGCCTGGCGGGCGCGCTGGAACCAGGGATGCTGGTCGGAGGTGTGGTTGACGACCAGCTCGGTGATCACCTGCAGCCCCCGCCGGTGCGCCTCGCGGAGGAAATCCTTGAAGTCCTTGAGGGTTCCATAGGCAGGGTGGATGCTGGTGTAGCCGGAGATGTCGTAGCCGTCGTCGCGCCAGGGCGAGGGGTAAAACGGCAGCACCCAGATGGCCGTCACCCCCAGCTCTTGCAGGTAGTCGAGCTTCGAGGTCAGGCCGCGGAAGTCGCCCATGCCGTCGCCGTCCGAGTCGGCGAAGGCGCGGACGTGGACCTCGTAGAAGACGGCGTCCTTGTACCAGAGCGGATCGCCGCGCTCCCCCTGCTTCTTCGCGGGGCCGTCACGTCGGGCCGGGCGTCGGGCCATGGGCTCTCCCGTCACGAAAAGTAGTCGAAGTCCCGCTCCGAGCGGACCCGGCGGCGGACCCGGAAGAGATGCGCCGGCGAGGAGGCGGGATCGAGCTGGACGTAGTTGCGCGGCCCCTGCCAGAGGTAGCGGGCGCCGGTGAGCAGATCGTGGACCTGGAACCCCTCGCGGGCGTCCACCCCGAGCTCTTGGAGGTCGAGGTCGACCCATCCCGCCTGCAGGTGGTGGGGATCGAGGTTGACGACCGCGAGGATGACGTTCGCTCGATCCTCCGAGGTCTTGCTGTAGCAGAGGAGCTGCTCGTTGTCGGTCGCGTGGAAGCGCAGCCCGGCGTCGCGCTGGAGCGCCGGGTTCTCGCGGCGGATGCGGTTGACGAGGGCGATGAGGTCGCGCAGGCTCTCCGGCAGCTCGAGGTCCCAGCGGCGGAGCTGGTACTTCTCGGAGTGCAGGTACTCCTCGCTTCCCGGCTCGCGCGGCTCGTGCTCGAGGAGCTCGAAAGCCGGGCCGTAGATGCCGTAGCTGGCAGCCAACGTGGCGGCCAGGAGCAGGCGCTGCACGAAAGCCGGCCGGCCGCCGAACTGCAGGCGCTCGGTCAGGATGTCGGGAGTGTTGGGCCAGACGTTGGGCCGGAAGAACTCCTTCACCGTGCTCCGCGTCAGCTCGGTGAAGTAGGCGGTCAGCTCTTCCTTGCTGTTGCGCCAGGCGAAGTAGGTGTAGGACTGGGTGAAGCCGAGCTTCGCCAGGCGGTACATCACCTTCGGCCGGGTGAAGGCCTCGGCCAAGAAGATGGTCTCCGGGTGCTCGCCCTTGACCTCGCCGATCAGCCACTCCCAGAAGGCGAACGGCTTGGTGTGCGGGTTGTCGACGCGGAAGACGCGGATGCCCAGGCCGAGCCAGAAGTCGACGACGGCCTTGAGCTCCGCCCACAGACCTTCGCGGTCGGCGGTGTCGAAGTCGAAGGGGTAGATGTCCTCGTACTTCTTGGGCGGGTTCTCGGCGTACTGGATGGTGCCGTCCGGCCGCTTGCGGAACCACTCCGGGTGCTCGCGCACGTAAGGGTGGTCGGGGGAGCACTGGTAGGCGAGGTCGATGGCGACCTCCATCCCCAGCTCGCGGGTGCGGGCGACGAAGCGCCGGAAGTCGGCGGGCGTCCCGAGGTCGGGGTGAATGGCCCGGTGGCCGCCCGCCTCGGCGCCGATCGCCCAGGGGCTGCCGACGTCGCCGGAGGCGGCCCGCGTGGCGTTGTTCTTCCCTTTCCGGTGGGTGTGGCCGATGGGGTGGATGGGCGGCAGGTAGACGACGTCGAAGCCCAGCTCGGAGACGTACGGCAGGCGCTCCTCGCAGTCGGCGAAGGTACCGTGCCGCTGGGTCTCGCCGGCGCCCTCGGCGGCGGCGCAGGAGCGCGGGAAGAGCTCGTACCAGGCGCTGAAGCGCGCCCGCAGGCGATCGACGACGACTCCCAGCTCGCGGCCGTAGGGGGTGGCGAAGGAGCGGTCGGCGTGGCGGTCCATGAGCTCGCCCAGCTCCTCGTCGAGCGCCAGCCGCAGCCGCGCCTTCTGCTCGAGCCCCTTGCCGAGGTCGCGCGCCAGGCCGGCCAGTACGCGCGCCTCAGAGCGCCGTCCGGCCGCCGCCGCCCGCTTCCCCGCCGCCTCGATGAGCGCGGCTCCCACCAGCAGGTCGACCGTGACCTCCTGCCCCGCCTCGACCCGCTTCCTGAGGTCGCGGCGCCAGGTCTTGAAGGGGTCGACCCAGCCAAGCAGCGTGTAGACGTAGCGCCCGACCTCGGAGACCGTGAACTCCCCCCGCCAGCGGTCGTTCGGCAGCGCCTTCATGGCCGTCTCGCTCCACCGCTCCACCCGCTCGGGGCGCCAAAGGAGCTGGCAAGCCAAGGCATCGTGCCCGTCAGTGAACGCGTCGGCCTCCACCACCACCCGCTCCCCGACCACCCGCTTGATGGGAAACCGCCCGCAGTTCACCTCCGGCTCGACCCCCTCGATCACCACCCGCCGCCGCGCCGTCTCCTCCACCATCCGTCCGGACCTCCCCCGAATTGCGGCCCCTGTTTACCAGACTCGGAAGGATCGCGCCAGCCGGAGGAGCCAGTCCGTAGAAAGCTCGTTGGGGTCCGACCGCTATACTCGGCTCGTGGACAGCAAGCCGATTGAGACCAGACTGCTTGATGTCTTCGCCGCGTACCCAGCGGAGGACATCGCTGCAGCGTATCTTTTCGGCAGCGTAGCCCGCGGGACCGCTCGGCGAGACAGCGACGTGGATGTCGGAATTCTGTACTCCACCGATCCCCCTTCTGGATTGGCAGGGCTCGGGCTGGCTCTCGAAGGCGAGCTCGAGCGCGCCCTCGGAAGGGACGTGCAGGTCGTGGTTCTCAATCGCGCGCCTGTCGATCTGGTCCATCGCGTGCTGCGGGACGGCAAGCTCATCTACGAGCGCGATCGGTCCCGGCGCATCGCTTTCGAAGTAAGGTCGCGGAACGAGTTCTTTGATCTGCAGCCCGTGTTGAGACGCTATCGAATGTTCGAGGGCCACGGCCGGTGACCGATCTCGAGTTGGTGGCCAAGAAGCTCGCTCGCATCGAGACCTGCGTGCAGGAGCTGCGGACGCTCGGCCATCCGGCGGACCTGCGCGGCAATGTCCGCGACGAGCGCTTTGCCGAGTACACGTTGCAGATCGCCATCCAGGCAGCCCTCGACGTCGCTTCTCACGTGGTCTCCGACAAGCGGATGGGCGAGCCGGCTACGTATCGGGAACTGTTCGACCTGCTCGAACGATACGAGTGGCTGCCGCCCACCCTCGCTGCCAACCTGCGGAACATGGTGGGGTTCAGGAACGTTTTGGTGCACGGCTACGAGACGGTCGACCTGCGGGTCGTCGAGGACGTCCTCCAGAACCGACTCGACGATCTGCTCGAGTTCGTGCGCAGGATTCGCGGCCGGCTGTGATCGGCAGCGATCAAGCGCCGGGCGATAGGGCGCGTTTCGCGATGGCGCGGAGCCACATACGGCGGATCAGGGCGCTGCCGGGGTAGATCACCCGCCAGTAGGCCGCGAAGCGGCGGCGGGCGGATGCGTCCGTAGCGTAGATGCGCGTCTCGGTCGTCACCTTGGCGGCGCCGGGACCGGCGTCCTCGACGAGGAAGCTCATCGCCGCCAGCGCGAAACCGGGCGTGCGGAAGGTCCTGAAGTCCTCCGGCGTGGCGCGCCTCCTCGGCCGCCATCCCGGCGGCGTGACGACGGCGGCACCCACGACGATCTCGCGATTCGGCTCTTGGGCCAGGAGGAGGAAGGACGTCCTCGTGGCGACGTCGAGGAGAGGCTGGCGCTCGGGCGCGCTCAGGATGCTCTCCGGTCCCGGATGTCCGAAGCGGCGGATCCACGTCAGCAGCCGGAAGAAGAGGATCTCGTCAGCGCTGACCGACTTGATCGCGCGATAGACCCGCTCCCTCGGCGCCGCGATGATCAAGGAGTGGACTTCGTTGAACTGATATGCGGGCGCGAAACGGTCGAGCTCGGTGCGCGGGACGGCCACGCGCACTTCCCGGGCGGGCAGCGACGCGCCGGCAACCACGACGACCAAGCCCAGCGCCAGCAGCAGAGCCGCCCGCCGCCGGGTGCGGATTCCCAGGAAGGCGAGCGGCTTGACGAGAGAGACCGCGCCCAGGAACGCGGTCAGCAGGCCGAGATCGACGACGACGACGCCGAGCATCGTCTCTGTCATGAACGAGCGCTGATGATCAGCGCGGCGCTAGGGAGCGCCGGGCGGCAGCTCGCCATCCTTCGCCACCGGCACACAGAGGGTCCTAGAGACTCCCACGGAGACCTTCTCCGCCGGCACCTTGTGAGCCAACATCACCGGGTCGAGCTGAGTGAGCGTCAGCAGTGAATCCAGGTTGATGCCGCCCATCGGGTAGCAAAGGACGTCCGAAAATTGGATGTACGGAAGGACGTCCGGGGGAGGCGTCTGGCCGTCCTTGGCGACCGGCACGCAGAGCTGCGTCGGTCCCGGAGTCAGGAACTGCAAGTTCTCGGGCGGGCGGCCGGTGAACATCGGGTTCAGGTGAGCCAGGGTGATCGGCTTGCCGGCGATCTGCTGCTGGCTCTCGACGCCGAAGCATTCGACGTCCAGGAACTGCACGAGATGCTGGACCACGGGCTTCGGCACCAGGTTGTTCTTGACCACGGGCACGCAGAGCTGCTGCGGCGCTCCCACGGTGACTGCGACGCCGGGGCCGAGGACCTTGGCGATGACCTGGTTGAGCTGGGTCAGCTTCAAGGCCAGGTTGAGGGACTTGCCTTTGATGCCGTAGCACTTCCAGTCCAGGGCGGAGATGAACGGCAGGGTGTCCGGCGGCGGCGCCACGCCGTCCTTCTTGACCGGCACGCAGAGCTTCTGCGGGTCCTGGAGGACCACGCTCCCGGCCTGCAGCCCCTTCTTGACCAGCAGCGGATCGAGGAAGGTCAGGTTCAGCGGCAGGTTCAGGGCCTGTTGCGGGGCCAGGATCTGGTAGCAGCGCTCATCGAGGTTGTCCACGAACCGGCGCGGCGTGGCCGGCAGCGCCAGGAGCGCACCGGGAAGCGCCACGAATGCCAGGACGCCGATGCACCACAGGGTGTGACGACGGGCCTTGCTCATACCCTCCTCCTTTGATCCCGCGGGGAATCCTGTCCGCAATTGAAGTAACAACACCTGCAGTGTAGCACGACGGCTGCTGATCAGAGCTGTCGTGAGCCAAAATGGCGGCGGCCGTTCGTGGGGCGTCCTCTCTACAGGACGAACGGAGCCTCCCGGACGGAAAAGCGTGACGCCCGATGGAAAAGGGTGACGCCCGACGGAAAAGCGTCACGCCCGGCCGGCGGCGCACGCTCCCCAGAAAAAAAATCGGGACGCCTGAGGCGCCCCGGAGGAGAAAGCCTGCGCCGCCCTTGAAGGGGGCGAGGCAGGCTCGAAAACCGGAAGGCCGGTTCGCTCTAGAGTCTCCTTCTGGCACACCGGTCCCACTCTACTCGGGGTGGTCCCGGGGCAAACTGGAGAGATGGGGCTTCGTAGACGACTCTAAATTGCACAGTGCAGCTTGCTCGCCGAAGAGGGACAACTCTCTGCGGTATCCTGCCCGGGAGCATGGCCGCGCCCCCCGGAAGCCCCCTGGTCGAGCTGCGCAGCCTCTCCCGGGTCTACGAGGAGGGGGGCCGGGAGCGGGCGGTTCTGCGGGACGCCAGTGCCGCCATCGGCCGCGGCGAGCTGGCCGTCCTCGTGGGCCGCAGCGGGTCGGGTAAATCGACGCTCCTGAACCTCCTCTCCGGCATCGACCTCCCCACCGCCGGCGAGGTGGTGATCGACGGCGTCAATATCTCGCGCCTGCGGGAGCGCGAGCGCACCCTCTTCCGCCGCGACCACATCGGCTTCGTCTTCCAGGCCTACAACCTCATCCCCACCTTGACGGTCAAGGAGAACCTCCTCCTCCCCCTGGAGCTCAAAGGGAGGGTGAGCGCAGAGCAGCGGCAGGCGGCGATGGACCTCCTCTCGGAGGTGGGGCTGGCCGACCGCGCCGGCGGCTACCCCGATCGCCTCTCCGGCGGCGAGCAGCAGCGGGTGGCGGTGGCGCGGGCGCTCGCCCACGATCCGCTCCTGGTGCTCGCCGACGAGCCCACCGGCAATCTCGACCTTGAGACCGGCCTCGCCGTCCTCGCGCTCCTCGACCGCCTAACCCGCCGGGCCGGCAAGACGATGGTGATGGTGACCCACAGCCCCGAGGTGATCGGGCTCGCCGACCGCGTCTTCCGCATCGAGAGCTGCCGCCTCGTCGAGCAGCCACCGGCCGCCCTCGCTGCCCCGACGGAGCCGGCTTCGAAGGCGCGCCCCGCGTGAGCCCCCTCCTCTGGCGGGCGAGCCTGCGCCATCTCGTCCGCCACCCCTGGCAGATCGGCCTTGCCATCCTCGGCGTGGCGCTGGGGGTGGCCGTGGTGGTCGCCGTCGACCTCGCCAACGGCAGCGCCAGCCGCGCCTTCTCCCTGGCGATCGAGGCGGTCACCGGCCGTGCCACCCACCAGGTCGTGGGCGGCCCCGAGGGCCTCCCCGACGCCGCCTTCCGCGACCTGGCGCTGAACGTCGACCTCTCCATGGCCCCGATCGTCGAGGACTGGGTGACGGTGCCGCGGCCGGGCGAGGGGACGGCTGGCGGACGCGGACGGCTCCTCCATCTCCTGGGGATCGATCCCCTGTCCGAGGGCGCCTTCCGCCCCTATCTGAGCGCGCTCGGAGGGGCGGCGGGCGAGGGCTCGCGCGCCGCGCGCCGCCGGCAGCGGATCGACCTTGCCGCCTTCCTCACCCGCCCGGGCGCCGCCCTGCTGACCGCGGAGACGGCCCGCGAGCTCGGGGTGGTGGCGGGGGGCTCGCTGTCCCTCCGCGCCGGCGGCGCCTTGCGGACGGTGACCGTCGTCGGCCTCCTCGAGCCGGCCGGCGACAACGCCCGCCGCGCGCTCGCCGACCTCCTGGTGGTCGACGTGGCGACGGCGCAGGAGCTCCTCGGCCGGGTGGGGCGGCTGTCGCGCATCGACCTCCTCGTCCCGCCGGACGGCGGCCGCGCCCTCGCCCGCATCCGGGCGCTCCTGCCGCCGGGCGCGGCCCTCGTCTCCGCCGCCGGCCGCACCGCCGCCACCGAAGGCATGACCCGCGCCTTCCGCCTGAACCTGACGGCGCTCTCGCTCCTCGCCCTCGTCTGCGGCGTCTTCCTCATCTACAACACCATCACCTTCTCGGTCGTCCAGCGCCGCACGCTCCTGGGGACGCTGCGCGCGCTCGGCGTCACCCGCGGCGAGGTGTTCGCCCTCGTCCTCGCCGAGGCCGCGGCGATGGCCGTCGTGGGGAGCGCCGCCGGGCTCCTCGCCGGCGTGGCGCTCGGCCAGGGGCTGGTGCGGCTGGTGACGCAGACCATCAACGACCTCTACTTCGTGCTCTCGGTGCGATGGCTCGACGTCGCGGCCGTCACTCTCTCCAAGGGCGCGGCGGTGGGCGTGGGGGCGACCCTTCTGGCGGCGCTGGCGCC
>DATNKQ010000638.1:0-9412 GCA_035603315.1 Thermoanaerobaculia bacterium | reverse complement strand
GGGCGCCCCGCCGCCCATCTTCGACATCCACCGCACGGCCTACGCCGGCGCCGCCGGGGCGCAGCGTGAGATCGCCAAGGCCGCCGCCGCCGCGCCCCCGACGCCGGCAGCGGGCGGCACCGCGGGAGGCGCCTTCCCGGGGACGGTGCTCGCCCGCCGCGGCCCTGCCGAGATCACCTTCCTGGCCGCCATGGACTTCAACCTCCCGCGGGGAGCCAGCCATACGCTCGGGGCCGGCGACCTCTTCGGCGAGATCGGCGCCATGAGCGGCTGGCCGCAGTCGGTCACCGCCCGCACCGCCTCCGAGTGCACGCTGGTGCAGATCCGGGTGCCGGCCCTTCGCCTCATGCGCCGGCGGTCGCCGGCGCTCAAGGAGCGCCTGGACGCCATCTACCGCCGGCAGTCGCTCGCCGATCAGCTGGAGGCGACGCCGCTCTTCGCCGGCTGCGGCGGCCTCTTCCTGGACGCCCTGAAGGAGGTCGTCGAGCTGGTCTCCTGCGAGCCGGACGAGGTCATCGCCCGCGAGGGGGAGCCGGCCGACGCCCTCTTCCTCGTGCGCTCCGGCTTCGTCAAGCTGGCGCAGGGGTTCGGCGCCGGCGACCTGGTCGTCAACTACCTGTCGAAGGGCATGACGCTCGGGGAGGTGGAGCTCCTGGTGGGCGACACCGGCGGCTGGACGACGACCGCCTCGTCGGTCGAGTTCGCCGAGCTCATCAAGATCCGCCACGCCGACCTCCACAACGTCCTGCGCCAGCTGCCGCAGGTGGAGAAGCGCCTCTGGGAGTCCGCCGTCGCCCGCCTGCGCGAGGCGGGGGCGAGCCGGCGCAACATCGGCCGCTCGGAGTTCATCGAGACCGCCCTCGAGGAGGGCTTGGTGCAGGGCAACAGCATCCTCGTCATCGACCTCGAGGCCTGCACCCGCTGCGACGACTGCGTGCGCGCCTGCGCGGCGACGCACGAGGGCCGCCCGCGCTTCCTGCGCGAGGGGGAGAAGTACGGCAACCTGCAGATCACCAGCGCCTGCAACCACTGCCGCGATCCGGTCTGCCTGGTCGGCTGCCCCACGGGCGCCATCCGCCGCGCCGGAGTGGGCCACGTGGTGGCCATCGACGAGGAGATCTGCATCGGCTGCCAGTCGTGCGCCAAGAGCTGTCCCTACGACGCCATCGTCATGCACCCGACGGGCGAGACCTGGCCGGCGGACATGGTCCCCGAGGGGCTGCGCGGCAAGGAGCGGCTGGTGGCCAGCAAGTGCGACCTCTGCCACACCTCGCCCACCGGGCCGGCCTGCGTGCGCAACTGCCCCAACGGCTGCGCCTACCGCGTCGGCACCCTGGAGGAGTTCGAGCACCTGCTGAAGCGGCGAGGAGAGCGATGAAGCTCGACCTCCAGCGAGCGGCGCGGCGGTGGGTGCAGCGCCCCGAATGGCTGTGGGCCTTCGCCGCCGCCACCGCCGCCTGCCTGCTGGTCTATGGGATCAACGCCGCCACGACCGGGATGGCCGAGGTCCGGCCGGGGAGCGTCTGGGGCCGGACCTACGGCGCGCTCGCCGCCCTGCTCATGGTGGGGGCGGCTCTCCTCGGGGTGCGCCGGCGGACCATGCGGTGGTCGCTCGGCCGCGCCCAGGACTGGGTGCAGTTCCACGTCTACGGCGGCACCCTGGCGCTCCTCCTCGTCCTCCTGCACAGCGGCTTCCGCCGGCCGGTGGGAGGCCTCGGCTGGTGGCTCCTCGCCCTCACCCTCTGGGTCACCCTGAGCGGCCTCCTGGGCGTCGTGCTGCGCAAGTGGATCCCGCGGCTCCTCGCCTCCGGCCTGAACCTCGAGGTCCTCTACGAGCGTATCCCGGAGCTCACCGCCGACGTCCGCAAGCGGGCGGAGGCGCTGATGGTTTCGGCGCCGGCGCCGGTCGAGGACTTCTACCGCCAGCGCATCGCCCCCGACCTGGTGCGGCCGCGGGTGCGCCTCATCTACTTCCTCGACATCACCGGCGGCATCCAGGACCGGCTGCGGGAGTTCGGCTTCCTGCGCCGGCTGCTCAGCCCCGAGGAGCGGCCGCGCCTGGACGAGCTCGAGTCGCTCTACCGGGTGAAGCTCGAGATGGACGCCCACTTCACCCTCCAGAAGGCCCTGCGCTTCTGGCTCTACGGCCACGTCCCCGTCTCCCTCGTCCTCCTCCTCTTGGTGGCCATCCACGTCGTCTCGGTGCTCTACTACTAGGAGGCTCGGCGTGGCGACGAAGCGACAGAACAAGGGGTTCTACACCCGGGTGAGCCGGCTCCCCATCGCCGGCCGCTACTTGGTCCCCGGGCGGCGGACCTGGACGATCCTCGCCGGCCTCCTGGCCTGCGGCGTCGCCCTCGCGGGGCTCGGCCTGGCGCGGCTGGCGGCGGGGAGGAGCCCCATGGCGCCGGGCCCCCTCTCCGCCAATCATGCCAACTTCGAGCGCAACTGCGCCGCCTGCCACGCCACCTTCGGCGCCCCGGCGGCGGCCTCCTGCCGGGTCTGCCACGAGCGGGTCGGCGACGGGCGCGGGGCCTACTCCTTCGCCGCCCACTACGCCTACCGCTCGGGCGACCTGAAGCGCGCCGGCGATCCGGCGCGGGAAGAGGCCTGCGCCGCCTGCCACCCCGAGCACGGCGGCCGGGAGGCGGCCATCACCGCAGTCTCCGATGCAGCCTGTCTGCGCTGCCACGCCTTCGGCTCTTTCCGGCCGTTCGAGCGCGGCCATCCCGAGTTCCGCTTCGCCCGCGAGCACGTCCCGGACGCCGCCAACCTGCGCTTCCCCCATCACCCGCACGTCAAGGCGCTGGTGGAGAAGAAGAAGCTCGACGACCCCCAGCTCGCCTGCCTCTACTGCCACAACCCGGACAGCCGCGGCGAGGGCTTTCAACCCATCCGCTTCGATCGCCACTGCAGCGAGTGCCACCTGACGAGCGACATCGGGACGCCGCGCCTGCCCGTCGGCGACCCCGCGGATGCGAAGGCGCCGGGCGTCGAGACCCTGGAGACCATCCAGCAGCAGCGGGGGCCGGGGATCCGCTGGGCGCTCTTCACCAACCCCGAGGAGTTCCAGCAGGTGGGGAGCAAGGTGTCCAAGCGCCCCGTCTATCACGAGGATCCCTGGGTGATGGAGAACCTGCGCCGCATCCGCCGCACCCTCTACCCGAACCTCGGGCTGGCGGAGCTCCTGAAGACCTCGGTCGACGGCGCCGCCGGAAAGATACCGGCCGGCACCGCCCTCTCCAACGAGGCCGTCGCCACCTTGCGCGAGTACGCCGAGGGTCTGCGGGGGCGGCCCGAGCCGGAGGTGCAGGAGGAGCTCGGCAAGCTCGACGCGCTCCTCGCCGGTGTCGAGGCCCGGGTGCGGAAGGGCGAGGCGCTGCCGGCCAGCCTTTTCGCCGCCGGCAGCGCCGTCAACCCGGCGCTCACGGCCGAGCAGGCCGAAGGGCTGAAGCGCCTGGCGCTCGACCTCACGCAGCCCTGCCGGCAGTGCCACGTCGTCTCCGACGCGGCCATTCTGCGGCCGCAGGCCGACCAGCGGACGCTCGTCGCCGCGGAGTTCAGCCACCGCACCCATCTGCTCGAACGCCCCCTCTGCGTCGACTGCCACAGCGCCATCCCCGGCCTGGGGAGGGTGGCCGCCCCGCGGGACGAACGCCTGGACGTCGCCGAGACGCAGAACATCCCGACCATCGCCACATGCCGGACCTGCCACACCGTCCGCGCGGCGTCCAGCCGCTGCGTCACCTGCCATCTCTTCCACCCGGACAAGGGCCGCTACGCCGACCTCGTCGTCTACAAGCCGGGCGCGGGGACGGGAGGCTAGAGCGTGCGCGCGCGCCTCTTCGCCAGGACCGGCGACCTCGCCGGGACGAGCTTCGAGATCGGCGAGTCCGCCGCCATCGGCCGCCTGCCGGACAACCAGGTCGTCCTGCCGGGCGGGCTGGTCTCCGGCCACCACTGCAAGATCACCTTCGATCCGCGGGCCGGCTGCTACGTCCTCGAGGACCTCGGCAGCCGCAACGGCACCTTCGTGGCCGGCACGCGGGTGCGCGAGCCGGAGAAGCTGGGGCGCCTGGACGTGATCAACTTCGCCGGCGCTTTCGATTTCATCTTCCAGGTGCCCGCCGAGGGCGCCGCGGCGGCGTCGCCAGAGCCGCCGCCGCCAGCCCCGGCCGCGGCTCCGCCAGCCCCACCCGCGGGCGGCGGGACGATGATCGATCGCGAGATCGCGGTGTTGCCGGCCGGCTTGGCTGCGGCGGCCGAAGAGGCGGGGGCGCCGGCTTCGGGCGGGACGATGATCGACCGCGAGATCGCGGACCTGCCGGCGGTGTTATCGGCGGCAGCGGCGGCGGCCGAAGCTCCGGCTCCGGGCGGGACGAAGATCGACCGCTACATCCCGGAGCTGCCGGCGGTGCTATCGGCGGCTGCGCAAGCGGTTGCGGCTCCGGCTCCGGGCGGAACGCTGATCGACCGCGAGGTCGCGGAGCTGCCGGCGGCCCTATCTGCCGCGGCGGCCGAGGCCGCGCCCGTGCCGGTTCCTGAAGCCGCCCCGGCTCCTCCCGCGGCACCCGCCGCCCCTGCCGTCATGTGGGCGTTGCGGGTGGAGCGCGCCGCGGGTTGGGAGACCTTCGACCTGCCGACGGGCGAGCACGTGCTGGGCCGCGGGACGGACTGCGACCTGGCGATCGACGACCGCGGCCTGTCGCGCCGGCACGCCCGGCTGGTCGTGTCCGCGGACCGCGTCGCCGTCGTCGACCTGGGGAGCACCAATCGCACGACCGTCGCGGGGCAGCGGGCGCTTCCCGACGAGGTCACCGCCGTCGAGCCAGGCGCCGAGCTCGTCTTCGGCGCCCTCAAGGCGGAGCTGATCCGCAAGGGCGCGGGCTCGTAGCGTCGCGCGAGGAGGACCCGAGGATGGCGCCAGACGACATTGCCCCCGCGACCGCAGCGCCGCCGCCGGAGACGCTGCCGGAGACGCCGAAGGTCCTCGACCTCCTCGTGGTGGGCGGCGGCCCCGGCGGCACGGCTACGGCGTTCCACGCCTGCGAGCTGGGTCTCTCCGTCCTCGTCGTCGACTACGACGACATCCTGAAGCGCATCCGGGACTACTCGAAGGACAAGCAGATCCTCCCCGACTTCGGCGGCGGCGACGCCATGCGATTCCCCCAGGGGGGTGAGCTGTCGCGTCGGCTCCACTTCAAGCCCATCGACAAGGACGAGATGCACCGCTCCTGGAAGGCCCTCTACGACGAGTGCACGGTGCCGATGAGGGTGGGCGTCGAGCTCACCGGGCTGGAGCGCCGCGGCGACGGCGTCTGGCGGGCCCGCTGCTGGGACCACGCGCAGCGCGGCGACCGCCTCTTCGACGCCCGCCACGTGGTGATCGCCATCGGCCGCGGCGTCCCCCGCCGCTTCGACATCCCCGGCAACACCGACGGCATCGCCTTCCGCCTGAGCGATCCGGCGCTCTACGTCGGTGGCCCCAGCTGCGTCATCGGCGGCGGCACCTCGGCAGCCGAGGCGGTGATCGCCATCTCCAACGCCAAGTGCGCCGCCGGCGACGCCTCGGACGTCTACTGGAGCTACCGCGGCGACAAGATGCCGCGCGTCTCGCGGGCCCTGGCGGACTCCTTCTTCGAGGCCTACATGGGCAACGGCAACATCCGCTATCACCCAAAGAGCGAGCCGGTGGCGGTGCTCGCCGGGGAGAACCGCCGCGACTACCTGTCCATCCGCTTCGACCGCCGCCAGGTCGCCGGCCGCCCCAGCGAGACGACCCATCTCGAGTTCCCCAAGGAAAGCTGCATCGCCTGCATCGGCGAGGACATCCCGGAGAGCCTGCTCAAGACCTTGGGGATCGCGATGGTGGCGGCGGGGCCGAACCGCAAGCGGATGCTGGTCTCGCCCATCCTCGAGACCGTGCAGCCCAACGTCTACCTGGTGGGGGACATCCTCTCCCAGGCGTATCTCGAGACCGACGACTTCAACGGCGACCCCTCGACCTTCCGCGAGGTCAAGCACCGCGGCAACATCAAGAGCGCGCTCCGCGACGGCGTGCTGGTGGTGGAGGCCATCGCCCAGAAGCTCGCCGGCAAGACGGTCATCCGGGTGCAGATCGCGGACGCCGAGGAGGCCCATGTCGAGGCGCCGGCCGCCAAGCTGGCGCCGGCCTTGGTCGGCCTCTTGGACAGCGAGGGTCCACCGCCGGCCGCCGAGCAGCGCGCGCCCCAGCGGGAGGTGGTGGCCCGCCTGGTGCGGATGCTCTCCGGCGACGTGCAGGAGAACGAGTACCCGCTTTACAAGGGCGCCACCTTGACCCTCGGCCGCCAGGGCTGCGACCTCTCCTTCCCCGACGATGCCAGCCTCTCCGAGCGCCACGCCTCCATCGTGCACGGCCCGGGCGGCAGCTTCCTGCGCGACGACGGGGGAGCCGGCGGCGTCTTCCTCCGCGCCCGCCCCGGCGAGCCGATGGACATCGAGCCGGGGACCATCGTGCGCGCCGGCCGGCAGTTCCTTCTCCTCGCCGGCGCGCCGGGCGCCTATCGGCTCCGCCATTTCGACCCGCGCGGCCAGGAGCTGGCGCAGTATCCGGTGGGCGAGAAGGTGATCCTCTTCGGCCGCGAGTCGCCCGACGTAACGCTCGACGCCAGCGACATGAGCCTCTCGCGGCGGCACCTCGCGGTGTCGGTCAAGGAGGGGAGGGTGCTGCTCAAGGACCTGAAGAGCGTCAACGGCACCTATCTCAAGGTCAAGGCGGCGGTCGAGCTCACCGCCGACGCCGAGTTCCGCATCGGCCGCCAGAGCTTCCGCTTCACCCTCCCCGCCGGCGCCCGCACCCCGACGGCCGTCGTCACCCGCCCGGCGCCGCCACCCCCGCCGGCCGCCGTCGCGGCGCCGCCAGCGCCGGTGCCCAGCGCGCCATCGACGCCGTCGAAGGCATCGCCCGCGCCCGTTGTCGCGCCGGCGGCTGCCGCCGCTCCGCCTCCTCCGGCACCCGCGGCTGCCGGGGGCGCTCCCTCGGTGACTTTCCAGGGGACGGGTAAGACCCTTTCCGTGCATCCCGGACAGACCATCTGCGAGCTCGCCGAGGAAGGCGGCGTGGGGATCAGCGCCGAGTGCCACGCCGGCATCTGCGGCAGCGACCCCATCCGCATCCTCTCGGGAGCCGAGCACCTGAGCCCCCTCGCCTCCTCCGAGTCCGACACCCTCCAGGACATCTGCAGCCTGGAGCCCGGCCCCTGCCGCCTCGCCTGCATGGTGCGAGTCCGCGGACCGGTGGTGGTGGAGATCGTCCGGAAATAGGAACGAGCGGGCTCGGATCCCTTAGATATATCGAATCTGATCCTGGATTTCTTCAGGTGTTACGCGGTTGAGGACGAGCAGGAGACGCCGAACTATCTCCTGCGGATGTTTGCGGGTGGCAAGGATGATCCCGCAATGAGATCGTCCTGAGGAGACGTACTCTTCGGCGAGCCGTTCGAAGTCTCTGCGATTGTGCGTCAAGAGAGTCTTGTGCGAGCCTGCGGCATAAGCCAACTGGGCGGAATCGCTCGTGCCCAGTTGGCCAGCCGCGCGGGCCGTCGTCGCTTCGAAACCACGCCCTCGAAGCAGATCCGCCACCAGCACATCCACGTCCTCGTCCAGGTAGAGCTCGATGAACAGGCCGCTCATCCAGCCCTGACCAGAGGATCGAGCCGATCCTCCGGAATACGGTTGCGCTCGATGTGGTCCTGGATCTCCTGCTGGTGATCGCTGTAATAGCTGAGGGCGTCGAAGACCTGCGCCAGGGTGAGATGAGGAAGGTGTTGCGGGATCTCTTCCGCAGGAGTGCCCAGCCGCCAAATCTCGACGATCGCCCTGACCGGCGTGCGGGTTCCTTTGAGCACCGGCTCGGCGCCGAGAATCTCGTCATCCCTGATGACGTAAAGATGTTCAGTCAGGCTCTGCATTGAAGTCTCCTGGGCTCGGAGCCGCGAGAGGCATCAGTTTATCAGCGGAAGAAGCAGAGCGTCGTGCGCAGGTCAGCCCGCCAGCGCGACGCCCAGGAGGTGGCCGATGAGGAAAGTCGCCGCCGCGGCGCCGAGGCCGAAGAGGACCTGACGGATGCCGGAGACGAGGACTACCTTGCCGGTCATGAGGGTGATGGCGGCGCCGATCCCGAAGAGGGCGAGCGCCGAGACGACGAGGGACGCCACCACGGCCGTCTTTCCGGAGAGGAAGAGGAAGGGCGAGACCGGGATGATGGCGCCGGCGGCGAAGAGGAAGAAGGAGGTGATCGCGGCCTGCCAGGCCGAACCGCCGAGCTCCTCGGGATCGATCCCCAGCTCCTCGCGCGCCAGGGTGTCGAGAGCGTTCTCGGGGCTGGCGAGGAGGCGCGCGGCGGTCGCGCGGGCGGTCACCGGATCGAGCCCCTTGGCCTCGAAGATGAGCGCCAGCTCCTCCCCTTCCTCCTCGGGGTGGGCGGCGAGCTCGTCCGCCTCGACGGCGATCTGCCGCTGGTTGAGCTCCCGCGAGCTCTGTACCGAGAGCCACTCGCCGAGCGCCATCGAGGTGGCGCCGGCCAGGAGCCCGGCGAAGCCGGTGACGAGGATGGCGCGGTTGGCGAGCGCCGCTCCGGCGACCCCCATGACCAGCGACAGGTTCGACACCAGGCCGTCGTCGGCGCCGAGGACGGCGGCCCGTAGGGCGTTGCCGCCCATGGCGCGGTGCCGCCCCTCCAGGCGGGCGAGCGTGGAGCCCTCGAGGCCGCCGCGGGTGCCGGTGAGGATCGTCCCCAACACCCGGCGGTGCGACGCCTCCTCGAGAGGCATGGCGGTGCCGCGCGACTCCGGCTGCCCGCGATAGCCGGCGCTGTCCTGGCTCTCCGCCGCGACGACGGTCGGCAGCACGAACTGCGGCCCGAAGCGGCGCGCGAGCCAGGCCATGAAGCGCGACCGCGCGCTCGCCCGGCGCGCCGGCACCGTCGCGCCGGCGTCGCGCAGGCGCTGCTCCCAGAAGTCGGCGTGCTTCTCCTCGACCGCGGCGAGGCGCCGATAGACCTGGGCGAGCTGGGGCTGCGCCTCGGCCTCGGCCATCGTCCGGTAGAGGGTGGCGCTGTCGATCTCGTCCTGCAGGTTGGCGCGGTAGCGGGCGATGTCGGGCGCGGGCATGGGGTAAGCGTAGGCGGCCCATAGGCCGGCGGTCAACGAGGTGCGCGTGTCTGAAAGGTAGCGCTCAGGCAGTTCCCCCCTCGATCCACTCAGCCCCTTCGGCGCCCTCGGCCCCATCCGTAAGGCTCGCGGCCTCCTCGTCGCTGAGCTCTTGGATCTCGGCGACGAGGGCGTGCTCGAGGACGGTGGCGAGTTGGGCGATGGTGGGGGCCTCGAAGAGGAGGCGCAGCGGCAGCTCGATCTGGAAGGTGTCCTCGATG
>DATNKQ010000635.1:0-5118 GCA_035603315.1 Thermoanaerobaculia bacterium | reverse complement strand
CCCGCCACTGGAAGGTCCCCTCGCCGCGCAGCCCGAGGGTGGCATGGGTCTTGGTGCGGTTCTCGACGTCGATGATGTTGTCGACGAAGAGGTGGTTCCTGGAGACCTGGAGAGCGTAGCGGGTGGCGCCGTTGACCGGCTGCCAGGCGAGCACCAGCCGCTGGGCCCGGTTGGGATCGACCTCCAGGTTGTCGGAGGGCTCCAGGGGCTCGGGCCGCGTCGGCAGGGCCGCGGGCTCGGAGAGGAGGTCGCCGGTCTGCACCACCTCCTGGAGGGAGCCGACCTCGCGCTTCAAGCCCCCCTTGGCTTCCAGCTCCATGCCCCCGCGGAAGGCGCCGAAGCGCCCCTTCTTCGAGGCTTTGTCGAAGGTGACGAAGGCCTCGGTGTCCTGCCGCACCCGCGCTTCGGCGCCCGGCGTGCGGACGTTGCTCGGCCGGTCGGCGGTGGCGAGGTCGACCCACCCGTATTCCATCTGGATCGACTGCTCCCCGGCGCCGGCGCCGCCGCCCTTCGGATGGGAGGGCGAGACGATGAACTGGGTGTTGGGCCGCACCGTGTAGAGGGTGCCGTCCCAGAAGAGGATCTCCGCCGAGCCGCCGCCCGAGGTCCGCACGTAATCGCCCGAGCGCAACGGCACGCGCGCCCGCGCCTCCTCCCAGTCGTCGCCGTCGGCCCGCCGGTACTCCACCTCCCCCTGGATGGAGTTGAAGCGGGCCTGGCCGGCGGAGCCGGGCAGCGACAGCGCGTCGAGGACGTTGAGCAGGACCCCGCGGGCACGCCGGCCGCTCGTCAGCGCCTCGTGGAAGGAGCCGCGGCCGTACTCCGTCCGCGCCTGCTCGAAGCTCTGGGAGGCGGCGCTCAGCTCGCTGCCGAAGCCGACGACGCCGGGCTCCCGCTCGACGCGCTGCAGGAGGTTGCGGGTCTCCTCGATCACCGCCGCCGCCTCGCGCTCGGAGGCCTTGCGCTCCCAACTCCGGAAAACGGTATAGGCGAGCCCCAGGACGGCCAGGATCAGCAGCAGGAACCCCCAGCCGCGGAGGGTATCCACGGAGATGCTGTACCAGTCCTTGCGCCGGCGTTTGGCCTTCGCGGGCGGCAACTCAACTCCCTTGCATGTAAAAAGGCAAATATATCATGGCGCGCCCGGCATTGGACGCCCCCTCCGGTTGTGCGGGCCGCCGCCCGCTGGTAGAGTGCTACGTCCTTCGGGGCGAAAGGAACGGCTCATGCTCAAAGTCTTGCGAGAGAACGTCAAATACCTCAGCTGGATCCTCTGGGTCATCATCGCCATCTTCGTGCTCTTCGTCTTCGTCGATTTCGGCGCCGGCGTGGGGAACCGCGGCCAGGGCCAGGGGCCGGCGATCACCGTGGGGGAGCAGAAGATCACCATGCGCGAGCTCCAGCGCGTCCAGCGGCGGGTGGTGGAGCAGGCCCGCCAGGCCTACGGCGACCAGTTCACGCCCGAGGTCGAGAAGCGCCTCGAGGTGCAGACCGTCAGCGAGATGGTCGACCAGAAGATCCTTCTCGCCGAAGCCCGCCGCATGGGCCTCGCCGCCACCGACGCCGACGTCCGCGACCGCATCCTCTCGCTGCCGCTCTTCAAGGACGACCAGGGGCGCTTCGTCGGCGAGCAGCGCTACGTCGAGCGGGTGCGCCAGATGGGCTTCACCGCCGACGAGTTCGAGCGCGAGCTGCGGGACGAGGTGCTGTACCAGCGCCTGATGGACGTCCTCAAAGCCAACCTCTTCGTGCCGGAGGAGGCGGTCGAGAAAGCCTACCGGGACCAGGTGGAGAAGGCCAAGATCCGCTACGTGCAGGTGCCGCGCAACCTCGACCTCGCGGGGCAGGCCATCCCCGAGACCGAGGTCGCCGCCTACTTCGCCGCCCACAAGGACGAGTTCAAGCTGCCCGAGCAGCGCGACGTCGCCTACCTGTTGGTCGACAGCGGCAAGCTGCTGGCGCAGGTCAAGGAGGACGAGGGGGCGATCAAGGCCTACTACGACACCCACCCGAAGGAGTTCACCCAGGACGAGCAGGTGCACGCCCGGCACATCCTGGTGATGGTCAACGACAAGCGCAGCGACCCGGAGGCCAAGAAGCGCATCGAGGAGGCGCAGAAGCGCATCGCCGGTGGCGACGACTTCGCCAAGGTCGCCGGCGAGGTGTCCGACGATCCCGGCTCCAAGGCCAAGGGGGGCGACCTCGGCTTCTTCGGCCGCAACCGGATGGTCAAGGAGTTCGAGGACGCGGCCTTCGCCGCCGAGCCGCACAAGCTCGTCGGCCCCATCCATTCCTCCTTCGGCTATCACCTGCTGGAGGTACTGGACCGCCGGCCGGCCGGCCTGCAGCCGTACGCGGAGGCGCGCCAGCAGATCGCCGCCAAGCTCTCCATGCAGCGCGTCCAGAGCCTCGCCGAGGGCAAGGCGAAGGCGGCCGCCGAGCGGCTCGCGAAGGACAAGCCCAAGGGGCCCGAGGGTCTCGAGGCGCTCGCCAAGGAGGACCCGCTCCTGACCTTCGACAGCGCCAAGTTCGGCAAGGACGACTTCATCCCCGGCCTGGGGCGCTCGCAGCCGTTCAGCACCGCTGCCTTCGGCCTCCAGAAGGGCCAGGTGTCGCCGCCCATCCAGGTGCCGCGCGGCTGGGCCATCCTCTACCTCAAGGACATCGTGCCTCCCCGGGTGCCGGAGCTGGCCGAGGTCGAGCCCAAGGTGCGGGTGGCGGTCGCCAACCGCAAGCAGGAGCAGCTCGCCATGGACCGGCTCAACCAGATCAAGCAGCAGGTGGCCGGCGGCAAGACCCTGGACCAGGCGGCGGCGGCGCTGGGCCTCCAGGCCAAGGAGAGCCAGGAGTTCGGCGGCACCGGCATGGTCCCCGGGCTCGGCTTCAACCCGCAGCTCGCGCAGGCGGCGCTCGCCCTCCAGCCCGGCCAGGTCGGCGGGCCGGTGGCCGACGCCCAGGGCGCCATCCTCTTCCAGGTGATCGACCACAAGGGATGGGACCCCAAGCTGTTCGCCGCCGCCCGCGAGCAGACCCGCTCGCGCCTCGAGGGCGAGAAGCTCCAGCGGTTGCTGTCCGCCATGGTCGAGCAGCGCAAGCGCGATCTGGGGGTCACCTACGACCCGCAGCTCCTCGAATCGCTGGGGCTGGGCGGCGACGCCAGCCGCAAGAGCTGAAGCCCCGGCGGGCGGCGGGCCGCGGATGATCGGGTATCTCCAGGGGAACCTCCTGCAGAGCGGCCCGGAGCGGCTGCTGGTGGACGTCCAGGGGGTGGGCTTCGAGGTCCACATCCCGCTCTCGACCTACTACCAGATCCAGCATCGCGGGATTGGCGACCGCGTCGCCCTCTTCGTCCACACCCAGGTTCGCGAGGACGGCATCGCCCTCTTCGGCTTCGCCACCGAGCGCGAGAAGTTGCTCTTCGAGAAGCTCATCGCCGTGGGCGGCATCGGCCCCCGGCTGGCGCGGGTGATCCTCTCCGGAATGGCGCCGGACGATCTCTTGGGCGCCTTGGCCGCCGGCGACCTGGGGCGTTTGGCGACCATCCCCGGCGTCGGCCGGAAGACGGCCGAACGGATGGTCCTCGAGCTCAAGGACAAGATGCGCGAGCTGGCGGCGGAGCTGCCGGAGAAAGCGGTGCCCGCCGACGGCGACGTGGTCTCGGCCCTCGTCAACCTGGGCTACAAGGCGAGCCAGGCCGAGCGCGCCGTCGCCGACGCCCGCCGCGACCGTCCCGACGCCGCCTTCCACGACCTCCTGCGCGCCAGCCTGAACCGGCTGTCGCGCGCCTGAACCGCAATCCTCCTGATCTCAGGGTGGACCCGGTGGGTGGCCCTGCTCCGGCTCGCTGCACGCAGGGCACGGCTCGCTGCAGCGCCGCCCTAGGTCCGCCGCAGACCCATGCCATACTCGATTCCGTGACTTGGCGCAGGAACGCGTGGCTCGGCGTCGCTCTCTTCTGGACGCTTTTCGGAGTGCTCACCGGCATCCAGGTGTGGATCAGCATGATCACGCATGGCCATTCCGTGCCCCGGCTGGTCGGCTATTACATGCTGCTGTGGGCGCCCTGGATCGCCTGGAGCGGGCTCGTCGTCTGGCTGTCGCGACGATGGCCTTTCACCACCCATCGCCCTCGCAACGTCGCGATTCACTTCCTCGCAGCGATCGTGCTCGCGCTCGCGACCAGCTCGTGGTGGATCGTGCTCACCGTCTGGATGCAGCCGTTCGATCGCATGACGGGCGGTTTTTCCTCCCGTCTCGCCGCCGTCGGGTTCCTGATCGCCCAGATGCCGATCGAGCTCGTCGTCTACGGCGGCGTCCTTGCCGCCCTCCGCGCTGGCGCCTTCTACCGCCGCGTCCGCGAGCGCGAGGCCCACACGGCGAATCTCGAGGCGGCCCTCGTCAACGCCCGCCTGCAGGCGCTCGAGCTGCAGATCCAGCCGCACTTCCTCTTCAACACCCTCCATGCGGTCAGCTCGCTCGTACGGGCCGGCAAGCCGCACGAAGCGGTGGTCATGATCGCCGGCTTGAGCGACCTCTTGCGCTACACGCTGGATCACGCCGGCCAGCAGAGCGTCACCCTCGACGAAGAAGGCGCGATGCTGCGCCTCTACTTCGAGATCCAGCGCACGCGCTTCCCCGACCGCCTCTCGTTCGGCATCGACATCGCGCCCGACGTCCGGCGGGCCGCCGTGCCGACGTTGATCCTGCAGCCTCTTGCCGAGAACGCGATCCGTCACGGCATCGGGTGCAGCGCCGCCGCGGGAGAGGTGAGCGTCCACGCGTTTCGGGAGAACGGCGCCCTGCGGATCGACATGTTCAACAGCGGCTCCTTGCGGAACGGCCGCGAGGGCGTCGGCCTGCGCAACACGCGGGAGCGCCTGCGCCAGATCTACGGCGACGCGCAGCGCTTCGATCTCCGCGAGTGCGGCGACGGAGTCGTGGCCTCGCTGTCGATCCCCTGCCGGGAGGTCGGGTGACGATCTTGCGGGGGTTGCGGGGGCAGAGGGCGCTGCGGGCGATGATCGTCGACGACGAGCCGCTCCCGCGCGACGCCATCCGCCTGCTGTTGGAGCGGGATCCCGAAGTAGCGATCGCCGGCGAATGCAGCGGCGTCGACGA
>DATNKQ010000625.1:0-9027 GCA_035603315.1 Thermoanaerobaculia bacterium | reverse complement strand
GGGACAGGACCCACCGAGGACGGGGGCGCTCTCCGCGGCGGGAACCACGTAGGCCACCAGCCGGCGGTCGCCGGGGAGATCCTCGCGCGCCAGCGCCACGGCCTCGCGCACCGCGGGATGGCGAGAGAGCGCCGCCTCGATCTCCCCCAGCTCGATGCGGAAGCCGCGGATCTTGACCTGCCCGTCCACCCGCCCCAGGAACTCCAGGTTGCCGTCGGCGAAGGTGCGGGCGCGGTCGCCGGTGCGGTAGATGCGGGCGCCCGGCGCCCGCCACAGACCGGCGAAGGGATCGGGGAGGAAGGCCGCCGCCGTCAGCGCCGGCTGGCGGGCGTAGCCCATGCAGAGGCAGTCTCCGGCGATGTAGAGGTCGCCGGGCACGCCGATCGGGCAGGGGGCGAGTTCTTCGTCGAGCACGTGGTAGCGGGCGTTGGCGATCGGCCGGCCGTAGGGGATCGACGGCCGGCGGGGATCGACCTCGCCGATGGGGTACCAGTTCGACCAAACCGTCGCCTCGGTGGCCCCTCCCAGGCTCACCACCCACGCCCGCGGGAAGGCCGCCCGCACGCGGTCCGGCAGCGAGGTAGGGATCCAGTCGCCGGAGAGCAGTACCCGGCGCAGCCGGCTCGCCGCCGCCGGCTCGGCGGGGAAGAGGGGAACGAGCCGCACGAGGGCAGCCGGCGCCGAGTCCCAGAGAGTGATCTTCCCCGCGACGAGCTCCCGCACCAGGCGTTCCGGATCGGCGAGCGCCGCCTCCGTGGCCACCTCGACCGCGCCGCCGGCGGCGAGCACGCCGAAGACGTCGTAGACCGAGAGGTCGAAGCAGAGCGAGGTGATGAAGAGGACGCGGTCCGCCGGCCCCACCTCGAGGGCGCCGTTGACCCAGGCGATGAGGTTGGCCGCCGCCCGATGCTGGACGGCGATGCCCTTGGGCTCTCCTGTCGAGCCGGAGGTGTGGATCACGTAGGCAAGGTCGTCGCCGGAAGCGACGGGCCTCGGCCGCTCGGCCGGACAGCGCTCGACGTGCCAGGAGGTCCACAGCTGTTTGCGCCGCCGCCGCTCCACCGCGTCTTCGGCGGGCCTTCGGGTGATCACGACGTCGAACCGGAAGCGCAGCTCGTTGTCGAAACCGCGCTGGCGGTGGAGGACGGCGGCCTCGCCCGCCGCGGGCAGAGAGGCCGCCAGATCATGGAAGAAATCCTCGTCGAGGTGGAGGAGCCGGTGCGGGTCCCGCGGCTCTGTGCCGCCGGCGCGGTGCGCCGCCACTAGCCGCCGCAGCTCGTCTTGGCGGCGGGCGTCGAGGACGTCGGCGATGAGGAGGGCGCCGCCGGGCGACAACAAGCGCAGGGCGTGGCGGACGACCCGTGCGAGGTAGAGCGGGCCGGGGAAGAACTGCGCAGTGCTGGCGAGGAGGACGAGGTCGAACTCGCTCTCCGGCCAGCTTTGGATGGCGTCGGCGAAGCCGACTGGCAGCTCCAGGCGCCGCAGGCCGTCGCGCTCGGCGCGCGCGCGGTTCCGCTCCTGGGTGAGGGGCGAGGGGTCGAGGCCGACGCAACGCGCGACCCGCGGCGCCATCTCCCAGAGCAGGAGGCCGGAGCCGCAGCCGATCTCCAGCACCCGCGCCTCCGGACCCAGGTAGGGCGCGGCAAAGGCGAGCACGTGGTCGCGGTACTCGTCGATCTCGGCGGCGGAGAACGGCTCGCCGGTCAGGCTGCTGACGAAGCCGCCGGCCGTCGCGCGGTCCACCGCCCGCTCGGCGACGAGGTCGAAGAGGGCGCGCGCTCCCTCGGCGTCGAGCGGCTCGGGAGAGGGCGCCGGCGCCTCCTCGTCGAGGCAGACGACGTCCGCCAGGGAAGGCAGGCGCCACTGCATCTCGAGGACGGGCGCAAGGTGGGCGGAACGGGTGAGGATCGCCGGCGCACCGGCGGCGGCGAGGATGGCCTCGGCCCGCGCGGCCGGCCAGGCCGGATCCATGGGCAGGTAGTGGCCGCCGCATTTGAGGATCCCGAGGACGGCGGCGAGGAGATCGAGCGAGCGCTCCATCCACACCCCGACGGCCTGGCCGCGCCCGACATCGCGGTCGCGCAGCAGCCAGGCCACCCGGTTGGCCCGCGCTTCCAGCGCGGCGAAGGTCAGTTCCTCCTCCTCGCAGGCCGCCGCCAGGGCGTCCGGGAAGCGGTCGGCCGCCCCCTCGAAGTGTTGGTGGAGCAGGGTCCCGGCGGAAAAGGGCGCCGCGGTGTCGTTCCACTCCAGGACCACCTGATGGCGTTCGGCCAGCGACAAGAGGCCGATCTCCGAAAGCGTCGAGCCGGGGCGGGCCGCGACCTCCGCCAGGACATTGACGAACTGCCCCGCCAATCTCTGTACCGCCGTGCGGTCGAAGAGGTCGGTGCTGTACTCGATCCCTCCCCTAAGGCCGCCGCCCTCCGCGGCAGAGGGGGCAAGGTAGAGGGTGAGATCGAACTTGGCGACCGTCTCGCCGAGCTCGAGCGGCGCGGCGGCGATGCCTGGCAGCGCCAGCGGCGCGAGCGCGGAGCTTTGGAGGGCGAACATGACCTGAACCAGCGGCTGCCGGCTCAGGTCGCGCTCGGGCTTCAGCTCGTCCACCAAGCGCTCGAACGGCAGGTCCTGACGGCCGTAGGCGTCGAGCGCCACCCGGCGCAGGCGGACCAGCAGCTCGTCGAAGGGAGGATCGCCCGCGAGATCGCAGCGGAAGGCGAGCAGGTTCACGAAGAGGCCGATGAGGCCCTCGATCTCCGTGCGATCGCGGTTGGCGACCGGCGACCCCACGGCCACGTCCACCTGGCCGCCGCGGCGATGGAGGAGCGTTTGCCAGGCGCCGAGGAGCGTCATGAAGAGCGTCGCTCCGCATCTCCGGGCAAGGTCGCGGAGCGCTGCGGCCAGCGGCGGCGGCACGGCGAGCGCGACCGTCCCGCCGCGGAAGGTCTGCAGGGGTGGGCGCGCCCGGTCGGCCGGCAGCTCCAGGGTCGCCACGCCGGCGAGCTGGCGCCGCCAGTAGGCGAGTTGCCCGGCGAGGACATCGTCCGGCCAGGCGCGCTGCCAGCGGGCGAAGTCGGCGTACTGGACGGGCAGCTCGGGGAGGGGCGACGCCCGCGTGGCCAAGGCAGCGGGATAGAGCGCCGAGACTTCGCGATGGAGGACGTCCTCCGACCAGGCGTCGGAGACGATGTGGTGGAGGTTCAGGAAGAGGGCGTGCTCGCCGGCCGCGAGGCGGACGAGGGCGGCGCGCAGCAGCGGCCCCCGCGCGAGGTCGAAGGGCCGCCGGGCCTCCTCCCGGCCGATGCGGTCGCGCTCCGCCGGCCGGCGCTCCGGCGGCAGCGCTCCGAGATCGATCCGCGGCAGCGAGAAGTTCGGCGAGCTCGTGGCGCCGGCGTCCTCCAGGATCTCCTGCCAGGGCGCCCCGTCCTCCTCAACGAAGCGGGTGCGGAGCGTGCCATGGCGGCGCACCACCTCGCCCAGGCTCCGCTCCAGGGCGGCGGCGTTGAGGGCGCCGCGGAGGACGAGCGCTGTCGGCAGGCTGTAGACCGCGCGGTCGGGCTGCAAGCGGTCGAGGAACCAGAGGCGCTGCTGGGCGAACGAAAGGGGGGCCCGCCGCTCGCCGGGCCGGCGCCGGATGGCCGGGAACGGCGGGACCTCCGCCCCGGCTGCCTGCCGCCGGCCGGCGCCGTCGATCGCCGCCGCCAGGCCGCCCAAGGTTGGCGCTGCGAACAGCGCGGCGATAGGGATCTCCAGGCCGAAAGCGTCGCGGACGCGGGAGAGCAGGCGGATGGCGAGCAGCGAGTGGCCGCCGGCAGCGAAGAAGTGCTCGCCGGCGCCGGCCGGCTCCCGGCCCAACACTTGCTGCCAGAGGCCGGCCAGCAGCTCCCGCGTCGGCGTGCGTGCCGGCGGCGCCTCGCCCTCCAACGCCCGTAGCGCCGGTGGGGGCAGCGAGCGGCGGTCCACCTTGCCGTGCGGGGTGAGCGGCAGGGCTGCCAGCGGCACGAAAGCGGCGGGCATCATGTAGTCGGGAAGCTCCCGGCAGAGGAGCTCGCGCAGCTCCCCGTCGTCCGGAACGCTCCCCTCGGCCGTCAGCCAGGCGACGAGGCGGCGGTCGTCGGCCTCCTCCAGGACGTCGACCACGGCCTCGCGGATCGCCGGATGGCGGCGGAGGGCGGCCTCGATCTCTCCAGGCTCGACGCGGAATCCCCGCACCTTGACCTGGCGGTCGAGCCTGCCGAGGAACTCGAGAACGCCGTCGGCGCAGCGGCGGGCGCGGTCGCCCGTGCGGTAGAGGCATGCCCCCGGCTGGTCCCCAAAGGGGTCCGGAACGAATCTCTCGGCAGTGAGGCCGGGGCGGCCGAGGTAGCCGCGCGCCAGGAGCCGGCCGCCCAAGCAGAGCTCGCCGGGGACGCCGGCGGGGAGGGGCTGGCCCTGGCGGTCGAGCACCCAGACGCTGCGGCCGCCGAGTGGCCGGCCGATGGGGACGCCGGCCGTTGCTGTCCGGGGCGTCTGCTCGGGAGCGACCTCGAACGCGGTCGCGGTGACGACCCCCTCGGTCGGACCGTAGCCGTTGAGCAGGCGGATAGCGGCGAGCGGCGTGCGCCACCAGCGGCGCGCCGCCGCTGCCGACATCGCCTCGCCGCCGAGGATGACGAGCCGTAGCGGTGAGGTGGATGGCGGCGCGGCGCGCTCGCATTCCGCCACCCACTCATGCCAGTAGGCCGTGGGGAGGTCGAGCACGGTGAGACCGAGCTCCGCGACCCGGGCGAGGAGGGCGGCGGGCTCCCAAAGGTCCTTTCCACGCAGCACGACGGCGGCGCCCGAGAGGAGGGCCGGCAGGATCTCCTCCAGCGCGACGTCGAAGCTGGGCGAGGCGAAGAAGAGCACGCGGTCTCGGCCGTCGAGGGCGAACAACCGTGCAGCCGCCCGCATGTGCTCCGCCGCCGCCGCATGCGCCACGCCGACCCCTTTCGGCTGGCCGGTGGAGCCGGAGGTATAGACCAGGTAGGCCAGGCTCTCCGGCGGGACCTCGATGCCAGGACCATCGGGCGCGGAGTCCGCTTCCGCCAGCAGCTCTTCCGGGGTGGCTAGGGCCACTCCCGTGGGCAGCTCCAGGTCCGGCGTCGATCCCACCACCAACCTCGCGCCCGAGTCGGCGAGGAGGAAGGCCAGCCGCTCGGCGGGATGCCCGGGGTCGAGCGGTAGGTAGACGCCGCCCGCCTTCCAGACTGCCAAGAGCGCGATCACCAGCTCCGGCGAGCGCTCCAGGCAGACCCCGACGGGAACCTCCGGCCCCACTCCCCGGCGCCGTAGCGCGCGGGCCAGGCGCTCGGCCGCGCGGTCGAGCTCGAAATAGGTGAGGCGCTTTCCGGAACCGTCGAGGAGGGCGAGCGCTCCCGGCGTCCGCGCCGCCTGGGCGGCGACGAGCCGGTGTAGACATCCAGGAGCCGGTCGAGGGCCCACGGTCCGCACCGCTTCCAAGCGCAGCTCCTGGATCTCGCCAGGGGCGAGCAGCGGCAGCTCGTCCAGGCGCCGGAGGGGATCGGCGGCTGCTGCTTCGAGGAGCGAGGCGAAGGCCGCCAGGAACCTGCGAGCCGTCGCGCCGTCGAAGAGGTCGGCGTTGTGCTCGAGAGCGCCCGAGAGCTCGCCGCCGGACTCCTCGAAGGTGAGGCTCAAATCGAACTTGGCCACTGGCGCGGCGGCGGCGAGCGCGCGCACCGCGATCCCCGGGAGGGCCAAGCCGTCCTCCGGCGGATCCTGGAACGAGAGCATGACCTGGAAGAGAGGGTTGTAGGCGAGGCAGCGTTCCACCCTCAGCTCGGCCACCAGGCGCTCGAACGGCAGCTCCTGATGGGCGTAGGCGCCGAGAGCCGTCTCCCGCACCCGGGAGAGCAGGGCGCGGAACGTGATGCCGGCGGCGGCGAAGCGCGCCCGCAAGACCAGGGTGTTGACGAAGTAGCCGACGAGCCCTTCGAGCTCCGAGCGGCCGCGGCCGGCGATGGGCGAGCCGACGAGGATGTCCTCCTGCCCGCTGAGGCGCCAGAGCAGGGTCTGGAAGGCGGCCAGGAGGACCATGAAGAGCGTGACCTCTTGGCGCCGGCCGAGCTGCCGGAGCCGCGCGGCGCAACCCGCCGGCAGCGCCAACGGCGCCACGGCTCCCCGCGAGGTCTGCACGGGTGGCCGCGGACGGTCGGTGGGCAGCTCAATCAGTGCCGGCGCTCCCGCGAGCTCCCGCCGCCAGTATGCGAGCTGCGCCTCCAGCGCCTCGCCGGCCAGCCGGCTCCGCTGCCAGGCCGCGAAGTCGGCGTGCTGGAGCGCGGGCGGCGGCAGCGCCGCCCGCGGGTAAGCCGCGCCTCCGGCCGCGGCCGTGTAGAGCGCCGACAGCTCGCGGTTGAGGATGGCGAGCGAACCGCCGTCGAAGACGGCATGGTGCACCGTCAGCAGGAAGGTGTGCTCGCGCGGCCCGAGCTGGAAGAGGCGGAGGCGCAGTAGGGGGCCGCAGGCGAGGTCGAAGGGAGCAGCGGCTTCCTCGCCGGTCAGGCGGTCGAGCTCCGCTTCCTGGCGGCGTTCCGGCAGGTCCCCGAGGTCGATCCGCGGCAGGTCGGGCGCCGGCGCCGACACTTCCTGGAGTGGCTGACCGTCCACCTCGACGAAGCGCACGCGCAGCACTTCGTGGCGCCGCGCGATCTCGCGGAGGCTCCATTCCAGGGCTGCCGGATTCAGCTCGCCGCTCAGCCGAAAGGCTGCCGCGAAGTTGTACACCGGGCTCCCCGGAGCGAGGCGGTCGAGGAACCACAGCGCCTCCTGGGCGAAGGATGGAGCCAGGGGACCGTCCCGCCGTGGAAGGGGGCGGATCGGCGCCGCCGCTTCCGGGCGGCCCTCCCGCTCGCCCGCTACACCCACGATCCCTGCGACCAGGGCGGCGAGTCCTGCGACCGTCGGCGCCCGGAAGAGGGCCTGCACCGGCAGGCTGACCCCCAGGGTGTCGCGCACCCGGGAGAGCAGCCGCGCTCCCAGGAGCGAGTGCCCTCCGAGGTGGAAGAAGTTGTCGCCGCGGCCGACGCTCTCGAGGCCGAGGACCTGGCACCAGAGGGCGGCGACGATCTCCTCGCTCGGCGCGATCATCGCGGTCGCCTCTCCCGAAGTCAGTGAGGCGGGCGGCTCCGCCGGCGGCGCCGAACGGAAAAGCTGCCGGCGCTCCGGCGCGGGCAGCAGGGGCAGGTCCGCCAGGGGGCGGTCGGGCTCGGCGAGGCCAAGCGCCAAGAGCGCCTGGAAGCGGCGGACGAGGCCGTCGATCGTCGCGCGGTCGAAAAGGTCGCGGCTGTACTGGCAGAAGCCGAGGAGCCGGTCGCCGTCCTCCATCAGCGTCATCTCGAGGTCGAACTTGGCGGTGCCGGTGTCGATGGGCCGCGCCGCCGCCGCGACTCCGGCCAAGCGCGGCACGGCGAACGGCGGATGGAGCTGGAAGAGGATCTGGAAGAGAGGGTGGCGACCGGCGCTGCGCTCCGGCCGGAGGGCCGCGACCAGGCGGTCGAACGGGACCTCCTGCCCGGCGACGGCGGCGTCGACCGCCGACCGCACCCGGGCGACGAGCTGGCGCAGGTTGGGACGATGGGAGAGGTCGGCGCGCAGCGGCAGCAGGTTGACGAAGAAGCCGATGAGATCCCGCGCCTCGGGGCGGGTCCGGCCGGCCGCGGTGACGCCGAGGACACCGTCGCTCCGGCCGCCGGTGCGCTCCAGGAGGGCGAGGAAGATCGCGAGCAGGAGACGAAAGGGGGTAGCGCCGGCAGCCCGCGCGAGAACGCGCACTCTGGCTGTGAGGTCCGGCGCCAGGGCGAAGCGGACGGTCGCCCCGCGCGAGGTCGCGAGGAGGGGACGCGGTCGGTCGCCGGCGAGCTCCAAGGCGGGCGCGCCGGCCAGGCGCTCCACCTGCTCGGCGAGCCGTCCGGCGGCGATGCCGCGCCGGCGCTGCCAGACGGCGAAGTCGCCGTACTGAAGGAGCGGTGGGGGCAGGGGCGAGGGGCAGCCGGCGAGAGCGGCCGCGTAGAGCGCCGCCAGCTCACCGGCGAGGATGGCCTTGGAGCGCCCGTCGTAGGCGATGTGGTGAACGGTCAAGGCGAGCGTGTGCTCGCCGGGCGCCTGCCGGAAGAGGGCGGCACGGAGGACCGGCGCGCGGGAGAGGTGGAAGGGGCGGCGGACCTCCTCCCGCGCCCGCCGCTCTAGCTCGGCTTCGCGGATCCCGGCGGGGAGGGCGCCGAGATCCACCAGCGACAGGGCGACGGGAGCCGGTTCGCAGACCTCCTGGACGGGCTCCGCGTCGACCTCCCGATAGCAGGTGCGCAGGACCTCGTGGCGGCAGACGATCTCCCCCAGGGCCCAGGCCAGGGTGCCGGGATCGAGCGGGCCGCGGAGGTCGAAGGCGGCCGGCTCGTTGTAGGTCGGTGCGCCGGCTTGCAGCCCCTCGACAAACCAGAGGCGCTGCTGGTTGAAGGAGAGCGGCAGCGGCCCTTTGCGGGCGGTGGGTGCGATCGGAAGGGGTGGCGGAGGCGCCTGGAGATCGGCGCCGGCGGTGCCCGGAGCGGGAAGCGCTTGGCGGTCGACCTTGCCGTTGAGCGTCCGCGGCAGTGAGGCCAGGTGGATGAAGAGGGAAGGCAGCATGTGCTCGGGGAGCGAGCGGGCGAGGAAGGTCCGCAGATCGTCGGCGGCCGGCAGAGATTCATCGCCAGCGACGTAGGCCACCAGACGCCGTCCGAGGGCCTCGTCTTCGCGGGCCACGACGGCGGCTTCGCGGACGGCGGGATGGCCCGTCAGGGCTGCCTCGATCTCCCCTGGCTCAATGCGGAAGCCGCGGATCTTGATCTGCTGATCGGCGCGGCCGAGGAAGTGGAGGTTGCCGTCCGGCAGTAGGCGGGCGAGGTCGCCGGTGCGGTAGAGCCGGGCGCCCGGCACCGGACTGAACGGGTCGGGAACGAACCGCTCGGCGGTGAGGTCCGGATGATGCAGATAGCCGCGCGCCAGTCCGCGGCCGCC
>DATNKQ010000621.1:0-2810 GCA_035603315.1 Thermoanaerobaculia bacterium | reverse complement strand
TCGGTCGGGGAGGTGGGCGTCGCGGCCACCCTCACCCGCTCGCTGCCGGCGGACCTTCCCCTCGTCGTCACCACCGTCACCCCCACCGGCCAGGAGCGGGCGCGCGAGGCCTTCGCCGGGCGGGCCGCCGTCGCCTACCTGCCGTTCGAGCTGGGCTTCGCCATCCGGCGCTTCTTCGCCCGCTGCGAGCCCCGCGCGCTGGTCCTCGTCGAGGGCGATCTCTGGCCGCTGGTGCTGCGCGAGGCGGGCCGGCGCCGCCTTCCCGTCCTCGTCGTCAACGGCCGGGTGAGCGACCAGAGCTTCCGGCGCATGCGCCGCCTGCGCCCGCTCCTCGGACCGCTGCTGTCGGGGATCGACCGCTTCGGCGTGCAGAGCGCGGAGGACCGCGAGAAGCTCGTCCGCCTGGGGGTGCCGCCCGAGCGGGTGGCGGTCACCGGCAACCTCAAGTACGAGTCGCCCGAGCCGGAGCGGCGGCCGCCGCTCGAGGAGGCGCTCCGCCGGCTCGCCGGCCGCCGCCCGCTGCTCCTCGCCGGTTCCACCATGGCGGGGGAGGAGGAGCAGGTCCTCGACGCCTTTGCCGCCTTGGGCGGCGGCGGGAAAGCCCTCCTCCTCCTCGCTCCCCGCCATCCCGAGCGCTGGGACGAGGTGGACCGCCTGCTCGCGGATCGCGGGCTGGCGCGGGTCCGGCGCAGCCGGTTGGCGGAGCCGGGGGACGGAGGAGGGCCGGCGGAGCCGCCGGACGTCGTCCTCCTGGACAGCCTGGGAGATCTCGCGGGGCTCTACGCCATCGCCGCCGCGGCCTTCGTCGGCGGCACCCTGGTGCCGAAGGGGGGCCACAACCCGCTCGAGCCGGCGCGTTACGGCGTGCCGTCGGCGGTGGGTCCGTCGATGGACAACTTCCGCGACATGGCCGAGGCCTTCGACAAGGCCGGCGCCTGGCGGCGGGTAACCGGCGCCCGCGAGCTCGGGGAGGTCTGGAAAGCTTGGCTGGACGATCCGGCGGCGGCGCGCGAGCTGGGAGCCCGCGCCGGCCGGCTGCTGGCGGAGAACCGCGGCGCCCTCGCCCGCACCCTGGAGCTGCTGGGGCCGACCCTGGCGGCGCTGGCGGCGACCTCCGGGATCTCGCCTGGCGCCACGGCAGGCGGCGCCGGCGCGGAGGCGCCGGTGGCGGCGGTCCAGCGGGCGGGCTGACATGCACCTCGAGCCGCCGTCGCCTCCCACCTCTCCCTGGCAGCTCCTCTACGGCAGCGCCCATCGCCTGCGCCACCGCTGGTACCGCGCCCGCGCCCGGCGGCTGCCGCGGCCGGTCGTCTCGGTCGGCAACCTCCACTGGGGGGGCGCCGGTAAGACGCCGCTCGTCGCCGCCGTCGCCGCCCACCTGCGCGACCGCGGCCTCGCCGTCTGCGTGCTGTCGCGCGGCTACGGCCGGCGGGGGCGCGGCGTGCGGGTGGTGAGCGCCGGGGACGGGCCGCTCCTGGGGCCGCTCTCGGCCGGCGACGAGCCGGTGCTCCTGGCGGGCGAGCTTCCCGGGGTCTCCGTGGTGGTGGCCCCCGACCGCTACCGGGCCGGCCTCCACGCCCTGCGCCGGCTGGAGCCCGCCCCCGGCCTCTTCCTCCTGGACGACGGCTTCTCCCACTTGGGCGTTCATCGCGACCTCGACCTCCTCGCCTTCCCCGCCGCCGACCCCTGGGGCGGCGGCCGCCTGTTCCCCTCCGGCCGGCTGCGCGAGCCGCTCCGCGCCGCCGCCCGCGCCAGCGCCGCCCTGCTGACCGGCCTGGCGCCCGGCGACGAGGGCGCCGCCGCCGGCAAGCCGAGCGCCGGGGCGGCGCTGGCGGAGGCGCTGCGCCCGTACGGATTCGCCGGCCCCGGCTTCGCCAGCGTCACCCGCGCCGGCCGCCCGCGCCTCCTCGGCGGCGGACTCCTGCCCGCCGGCGAAAAGGTCTTCCTGGTGACCGCCATCGCCCGGCCCGAGCGCTTCACCGCCACGGTGCGCGGCCTGGGTTTCGAGATCGCCGGCGAGCTGCGCTTCCCCGACCACCACCTCTATCCGCAGCCCAGCCTCGTCCGCATCGAGGCCGCCTTCCGGTCGAGCGGCGCCGCCGCCGTCCTGACCACCGGCAAGGACCGCGTGAAGCTCCTCGGCCGGCTCGACGTCCCCGTGGCCGAGCTCCCCATCCGCGCCGTGCCGGAACCCGCCTTCTGGCGCTGGCTGGATGCGGCGTTGGCGGATATTGCGGGCGTGGCGAAATGAAGAACGCCCCCGTCCGCCACCGCGTCGAGTACGGCTGCTACCTCGTCTTCAAGGGTTTCCTGCGCGCGCTCCCCCACGCCGCCGCGCGCCGCGTGGGCGTCGGCTTGGGAGCTCTCGGCTACCACCTCGACCAAGGCCACAGGAGGGTGGCGCTGCGCAACCTCGAGCTCGCCATGCCGGAGCTCGATCCGAAGGCGCGGAGGCGGCTCACCGCCGCCTGCTTCCGCCACTTCGGCGGCGCTCTGGGCGACGTCATCTCGTCCTCCCGCTTCGACTTGACGGAGCTCTGCCGGCGCTTCACCTACGAGGGCTGGGAGTACCTGGACGAGGCGGCGAGCGCCGGCAAGGGGGTCCTCGGTCTCTCCGCCCACCTGGGCTACTGGGAGGCCTCCGCCCTCCCCATCGGCGTCTACAAGGAGTCCCTCCACGTCGTCGGCCGGCCGGCCGACAACCCCCACCTCGACCGCGAGCTCGTCCACCTGCGCGAGCGCTTCGGCAACCAGAACGTCCCCAAGCAGCGCGCCGTCCGCAAGCTGCTGCAGGTGATGGCGGCGGGCGG
>DATNKQ010000620.1:0-6450 GCA_035603315.1 Thermoanaerobaculia bacterium | reverse complement strand
CAAGGGAGGCGGCCCCAAGCAGCGGCGGATCATGGAGCTCAACCCCAAGCACGAGATCCTGGAGAAGATGGAGCGCCGCTTCGAGCAGAGCCAGGACGATCCGCTCCTCGACGACTACGCCCAGCTCCTCTTCGGCTACGGCCTCCTCTCGGAGGGCGCCGAGCTGCCCGAGCCGGTCAAGTTCAACCGCGCGGTGGCGGACTTGATGGCGCGGGGCCTCTGACCGCGGCCGGGATTACATCCTGAGCACGGGCGACTTCTGCCCGCGGTGGCAGGTGGTGCAGTTGACCGAGGGATCGTCGCTCGGGAGATCCTTCATCTTCTTGATGTAGTCGGCGTTGATCGCCGTGGTCATCTTCATCATCTCGCGGGTGACCTTCTTCTCTTTCTTGTCGTCCTTCTCCCACTGCCGCGGCTCGTGGCAGAAGCCGCACTTGACGCCGAGCGCCGGGGAGAAGCCGAACTGCATGATCTTGAGCAGGTTCTCGGCCGGCACGTCCTTCAAGATCTGGACGTTCTTGAAGACCTTCCCCGCCGGCTCCTTCTCGTGGCCCGCGATCTGCTTCTGCAGCTCCTCGATGGCGCCGTTTTTCGGCGGCGGTTCGGCGGCAGCCACCGCCGGCGCGCCGGGGGCGGTGGTCGACGGCTGTCCCGCGGCCGGTGCAGGCTGCTCGCTGGGGGCCTGGCCGCTGCCAGGCTTCATCTGCGCGCCGATGACGGCGGCGGTGAGCAGGGCAAGGACGACTCCGAGAACCGCTCTGACCTTCCAAGGCATGCGCTGTCTCCTGATAAGGACGTCGTTCGATGTTCGCTGTTCGAGCGTGCGGCCAGACCGCACGGGCTTCCCGCCGGGGATCTTAAGGCATTCCCGCCCTTGATCAAGCTAGCGACAAACGCTCCGGCACGATCCGGAATCGTCGCTTTCCTTCGATACGGTAGGTTTCGAAGTCGTTGTGATCGACGGTGAAAATCGCGGTCAGGGATTCTCTCCGCGCAAGATGGACCAGTGTGGCGTCGGCAAAATCCATGGGCCGGTCCTGATACCGATGCATGAGCATTTCGAGCTCGGGTAGGTCTTCATGGCCGATCGGCAGGACCGTCACCGCCCCGCAGCCGAGAAAGCTCCAGGCGGAAGACATCTCCTGAGGCCCAGCCAGCAGATGAAATAGCTCGGTCAAGACCGCTGCGGAGGTGGCGAGCGGGAGGGACAGTGTGGAGAGGGCCTCGTGGCACCTCCGGTGCCAGCGGTCTCGGCGATCGAGAAGAGCGAGGATAGCCCCCGTATCGATGAGACCCCGCGGCCTAGCGTCCATGCCGGCGCGCAAGCCGCGAGCGCACGTCGGCCCGGGCGTTCTCAGCTCGATCCGGCCTGCCGCCGTCGATCGTCCCGACGAACTTCAAAGCCGCCGCGTGTAGGCG
This sequence comes from Thermoanaerobaculia bacterium, assembly GCA_035603315.1. Classification (GTDB taxonomy): domain Bacteria; phylum Acidobacteriota; class Thermoanaerobaculia; order Multivoradales; family UBA5704; genus DATNKQ01. The sequence goes on along the minus strand of DATNKQ010000620.1, from coordinate 5,031 downwards.
CTGCTGTTCTTCGTCATCGCCCTGCTGGCGACGACCCCGGCACAGCCAGTCTTCCACGATCTGCTCGAGGAGCTCAGCCAAGCTCTTCTGCTTGTCATGAGCAGCCTCCTCAAGCTGGGACTTGAGCCGGGGAGAGAGACGCCAGCTATAGACTTCGGTCTTTGCCATGCACTACATCGTAGTGCAGATTCTCGAGCTGGTCAATCGCCAGACACTCAAGGCAAACCGCCCTCAGCGCGAAGAGGACGCCCGGAAAGGAAGAACGCCAGACTCCGCCGTCGCCTCCTCGTACGCGCTTCCCGACACTGTCCCGAAGCGCCGTTCGCGAGCGTGGAACTCGCGGACGGCGGCGGCCAGGTCGGCGGCTCCGAAGTCGGGCCACATGCGGTCGGTGAAGACGAGCTCCGAGTAGGCGCATTCCCAGAGCAGAAAGTCGGAGAGCCGCTTCTCGCCGCCGGTGCGGATGAGGAGGTCGACGTCGGGGACGGCGAGGCCGCCGTCCTGCGGCTCGGCGAGGAGGCGGGTGAAGAGCTCGCGGGAGAGCGCGTCGCCGTGGCCGTTGACTCTCCGGGCGGCGCGCAGGATGGCGTCCCGGGCCGAGTAATCGACGGCGATGCGCAGCAGGAACGAGGTGGCCTCGGCGGTCGCCGCCTCGGCCGACTCGATGGCGCGGACGAGGCGGGGCGTCAGCCGGTCGCGGCGGCCGATGACGGCGATGCGCACCCCCTTCTCGGCGCACTTCCGCGCTTCGCTCGCCAGGTACGAGCGGAACAGCCGCATCAGCGCTCCCACCTCCCCGGGAGGTCGCTTCCAGTTGTCGGAGGAGAAGGCGAAGAGGGTCAGGGTGCCAATCCCGAGGTCGGGCGCGGCCTCGACGGTGCGGCGGACGGCGGCGGCCCCGGCCTCGTGGCCGGCGATGCGGGCTCGGCCGCGGGCGAGCGCCCAACGGCCGTTGCCGTCCATGATGATGGCGGCATGGAGCCCCGAGAAGCGGGAATCGCTCACGGCCGCCTCGCCGCCTGGGCCAGGAGGGTAAGGGTTTCGCGATCGCCGCGCAGGCGGGCGAGGAGGAGCGAGAGGCGGGCGAGGAAGCCCGGCTTGAGGCGCAGACGGGGCGACCGCTCGAGCAGCGCCCTGACGACCTCCGTGTGGCCGCCGGCGACGGCGTTCGTCAGCGCTCGCGGGGTCGGGGTGGCCCCCGCCGCCAGCAGCCGGCGGACGATGGCCAGCTCGCCCTGACCGGCAGCGAGGTCGAGGGCGGTGTGGCCGACGGCGGCGACAGCATTGGGGTCGGCGCCGCGCGCCAGGAGGAGGTCGACGGCCGACTCCTGGCCCTTGTGCACGGCGTGCATCAACGGGGTCCAGCCGTTCGGTCCACCGTCGAGCTCGTCGACGGCAGCGCCGGCGTCGAGGAGCGCCGCGATCGCCCCCACCCTGCCGTTCCGCGCCGCCAGGTCGAGGGCGCTGAAGGGCTCTTTCCCGGTGACCAGGTTGTCTCCCGTCACCACGAGCGCCCGCACCGTTACCGCGAGGAAACTCCCGTGCGCCGCCGCCCTCGAGGTCGCCGGACGGGGGCGGCTGGCGGGCGCCCGGCGGGCAAGCATCCCGATCATCACGGTGACCATGGCGATCAGGCCGATCAAAGCCACGGCCGCCACGGCGAGGGCAGGCTTCAGGGCCGATCTCCTACCGTCTCTCATGCCATCTCCTAAAGAGCTTTTCCGTGCAAAGCAAAATTGCAAAAAAAGAGTGACGACCTCAGACGCTCCGACCAGGCCGGGTGGCATGGATGATCGCTTCCATGTGATCGAGATAGCGCTCCAGGGCCCGACGCCCCGACGGGGCTAGACGGTACTCCGTCTTGGGCACGCGGCCCTCGAAGTACTTCTCGCAGGCGATATAACCCGCCTCCTCGAGCTTGCGCGCGTGGACGGAGAGGTTGCCGTCCGTCGTCTTCAGGAGCTTCTTCAGGTCGTTGAAGCTGAGAGTGTCGTTGACGGCCAGGGCGCTGACGATGCCCAGGCGCATCCGTTCGTGGATCAGGCGGTCGAGGTCGAGCGCCTCCCGCTGCGGAGCGCGGCCGCGCTCGCCGGCGCCGCGGCCGCCGGCGTCGCCGCCTTCGGGCAGGTGACGGAGCGGATTGCGCTTAGCCATCCTCAGCCACCGTGCTTCCTCGCGATCAGCAGGCCGAAGAGGACGTGCAGGCCACCGAAGCCGGCCGCCAAAAGCGCGTTCCCCCAGGACAGTGGGCAGAACAGCGCGACGCCGCCGAGCGCCATGAAGGCGAGCCCCATGACGGGGACGATGCGGACCGAGAAGGCGCCGCCGGTGACCACTCCCGTGCCGTAGAGGAGGAGCCAGCTCCCGGGCAGGAACGTCAGGCTGCCGGAGGCGAACAGCGCCACGGTGAGCAGCGCCCCGGCGGCCAGCGGCGGCAGCAGGCCGAGCGCGAAACGGCGGCCGGGCGTCGAGAAGAGGCCGATCTCCGCCCGCCGCGCCTTCCAGACGATGGCGCCGCCGGTGATGAGGGAGGCCAGGAGCGCCTCCCCCAGCCAGGTGAAGAGCCACGCGCGGGGGTTGCCCTGGCGGGCGGCCAGGAAGGCGGCGGCGATCGCCGTCAGGCCGACGGCCACCTCCCCCGCCCCGGAGACGGCGGTGAAGAAGGCGGCGCCCTCCATGGTCTCGCGGATGAACCGCAGGTTGTCCATGGCGTGCGCGTGCAGCGCCGGCGGGGCGACGACGGGCTCGGAGCGGACGGGACGAGGAGGGCTCACGAGGGGAATCTAAGCGACGGTGGCGCCGCTGTCAAGTACTTTGTGCCGTAAAGAGAAGGCCGCCGATCGTCAACGCCGCCGCCGTTCGGCGGCTTTCCTGCCCAGATCCTTCACCATGCCGACCATCCCCAGGAGCCCCATCGACTTGCCCATCGAGAGCTCGTTGCCGAAGATCTTGTAGATGATGTCCTGGGGGACGGCGGCCACCTGCTCGGGCGGGGCGCCCGACAGGGCCTCCTCGAGGATCACGGCGAGCGCCTTGGCGGAGACCCCCTGCGGATTCTCGACCGCGAAGTGGAAGTCGAGGCTGCCGTCGGGGCGCGGCTCGTTGAAAACGTAGGCCTGCGACTCGCAGGCCGGCACCAGATTGAGGCTGGAGAAGGGGCGCTGGGCGATGCGCGGCGGCACCTCCTCGAAGCGATCGGCGAGATCGATGAGGAGCTGGATGCGCTCGCCGCGGTCGGGGACCAGGGCGAGCGCGTCCAGGGTCTGCGCCAGCTTTTCGGGAAGGTCAGGCATCGGCACGACCACGCGGCGGGCGCCGGACGTCCCTCATCAACGCTCGATGGGGACGCCCACCAGGTTCCCCCACTCGGTCCAGCTGCCATCATAGTTCCGCACCTGGCCGTAGCCCAAAAGATGGGTGAGGGCGAACCAGGTGTGGCTGCTGCGCTCGCCGATGCGGCAGTAGACGATGACGTCGTCGCCGGCTTTCAGGCCGGCCTCGCGCTCGTAGAGGCCGCGCAGCTCTTCCGCCGTCTTGAAGGTCCCGTCGTCGGGATTGACGGCCCGCGCCCAGGGGATGTTGGCGGCGCCTGGGATGTGGCCCCCGCGCAGGGCTCCCTCGTTGGGGTACTCGTCCATGTGCAGGCGCTCGCCGGTGTATTCGGCAGGGCTGCGGACGTCGATCATGCGGCCGTGCTTATCGACGTGCCGGAGGACCTGGTCGCGGTAGGCGCGGATACGCTTGTCGTCCCGCTCGGGCGCCTTGTAGTCGCTCGCCGGATAGCTCGGCACCTCGCGGGTCAGCGGCCGGCCTTCCTTCGTCCACTTGATGCGGCCGCCGTCCATCACCTTCGCCTTGTCGTGGCCGAAGAGCTGGAACACCCAGAAGGCGTAGGTCGCCCACCAGTTGTTGCGGTCGCCGTAGAAGACCACCGTAGTGTCGCGGCCGGCTCCCAGCCGGCGCATCAGCTTCTCGAAACCCTCCCGATCGAGGTAGTCGCGGCGCACCGGGTGGTTCAGGTCGCGGGTCCAATCGACCTCGACCGCGCCCGCGATGTGCCCCGAGGGGTAGAGCAGGGGGTCTTCGTTGGACTCGACGATCCGCACGTGCGGATCCTTCAGGTGCTCCGCCACCCAGTCCGTCGACACCAGCGCGTCGGGGTGGGCATAACCACGGTCCTTGATCTCGCTCACGGTCGCTCTCCTTTCGCCATCCGATTTGTGACTCTTCTTATCATCAATGTGCGCGTGCTTCAACTTCCCGCGCCCGCCCGGCGGTCGCCCCATTCATCGATAAGCGTGCATTTCTTTGAAATTTAATGTACGATATCTTCAGTATTCTCATCATGCTCGCTGCGCAGGGTCCGCAGGGCGTGGCGCCCCTCCGGATGCACCTGCCAGGAAAGGAGACCCAATGCTCAGTCCCCACCAGCCTTCCGCCATGACCCTCCTCCTCCTCGGCGTCCTGCTCCCGCTGTCGGCCGCTGCCGCAGAAACCGGCGGGAGCCGATCGCGCGCTGCGATCGCCGCCCCTGCCGCCATCGCCGCTATCCACGCCCCCGCCGCGCCCGCCGGCGCGCCGGGTCTGACGCCGAGAGCGGCCCAGCTCGTGCAGAATCTCCTGACCCGGCTTTTCGGCGCCGCCGACGACGACGACAAGTGTCGCTGCTGGGATCACTCCGGCTACGGCGGCGGTCCGAGCGAAAAAGACGGCTCCGGCATCTGCCCGCACGGCGGACCCGGCGGCCATTGATCCATAATCGGAGGGAGATGGATACACGGCTGCTCGCCGCTCTGAAGCGCAACTGCCTGCGCGCGCCGGCTGGCCCCGGAAGAATGCCATGAGCGGCTGGCACCCCGACCCCTCCCAGCTCGAGCGGTTCTTGAACGACGACCTTCCCGACGAGGAGAGCCGCACCCTCCAGCGCCACCTCTTCGCCTGCCCGGACTGCGAAGAGCGCCTCATTCGGCTGCTGCCCGGCCGCGGTCCCTCCGGCGCCGACCGGGCCATCGGCTGGCCGGCGGCGGGCGG
>DATNKQ010000606.1:0-9061 GCA_035603315.1 Thermoanaerobaculia bacterium | reverse complement strand
GCGCCCGCCTGTGGAACCTCTACGGCCCGACCGAGACGGCGATCTACGCCGCGGGCGGCGAGGTGACGGCCGAGCCGCTGCCGGTGGCGGCCGGCCGGCCGCTGGGGAGCGCCCGCCTCTACGTCCTCGATGCCGCGTTCGAGGCGGTTGCAGCCGGCGCCGTGGGCGAGCTCTATGTCGGCGGCGACGGTCTGTCGCGGGGCTATCTCGCCGCCCCCGGTCTGACGGCGGAGCGTTTCCTGCCGGATCGCTTCGCCGCCGTTCCGGAGCGCGCCGGCGGGCGCCTCTATCGCACCGGCGACCGCGCGCGCTGGCGCCGCGACGGCTCCCTCGAGATCCTCGGCCGCGCCGACGCCCAGGTCAAGGTGCGGGGCGTCCGCATCGAGCCCGGCGAGATCGAAGCGGCGCTCGCCCGCCATCCCGCGGTGCAGGAGGCGGCGGTGGGAATGCGGGAGGAGCTGCCGGGAGGCCGCGGTCTGGTGGCCTACGTGGTGCCGCGGCAGGCCGGGGCGCTCACTCCCGCCCTCCTGCGCGATCACCTGCGGCGGAGCCTTCCCGAAGCGTTGGTGCCCGCCCATTTCGAGCTGAGAGCGGGCGCGCTGCCTCGCATGGCGAGCGGCAAGATCGACCGTCGCGGTCTCGGCTCGGCGCCGCTGGCAACGCTCGAATCGTGGAGCGAAGATGCAGGAGGAACCCACAGGGAGCCGCGGACGCCGCTCGAAGAGCTGCTGGCCGGGATCTTCGCCGAAGTCCTGGGGCGCGCCCGGGTCGGCGCCGACGAGCGCTTTTTCGACCTCGGCGGACACTCCCTTCTCGCCACCCAGGTAATCTCGCGGGTGCGCGAGGTCTGCGGGGTGGAGCTGCCGCTGCGCCAGCTCTTCGAGGCGCCGACCGCCGCCGGCCTCGCGGCCGCGGTGGTGGTGGCGCAGACGGCGGGAAAGGCCGCGCCGCCGCCGATCCTCCGCCTGCCGCGCGGTGGCGAGCTGCCAGCCTCCTTCGCCCAGGCGCGCCTGTGGTTCCTCGAGCAGTTGGGGATCGGCGGCGCGGCCTACAACCTGCCTGCAGGCCTGCGGCTGACAGGGTCGCTCGATCCCGCGGCCCTCGCCGCCGCGCTCGCCGCGATCGTGCGGCGCCACGAGTGCCTGCGCACCACCTTCGCCGCGGTCGAAGGACGGGTCATCCAGGTCGTCGCCCCGCCGTCGGCTCTGCCTCTTCCGATAGTGGATCTCAGCGGCTTGCCGGGACTCGAAGGGGAGGCTTCCAAGATCGCCGGCGAGGCGGCGAAGGTCCCCTTCGACCTCACCCGCGGGCCGCTCCTGCGCACGGCGCTTCTGGCGCTCGGCGATGGCGAGCACGTTCTTCTGCTGACGATGCACCACATCGTCTCCGACGGGTGGTCGATGGGGGTGTTCCTCCGCGAGCTGGCGGCGTTCTACGAGGGCTTCGCGGAGAACCGCCCGCCGACGATCCTCGAGCTCCCCTTGCAGTACGCCGACTTCGCGCGCTGGCAGCGCGAGTGGCTGCGGGGCGATGTGCTGGCGGCGCAGCTCGGCTACTGGCGGGAGCGGCTGGCGGGCGCGCCGGCGCTCCTCGAGCTGCCGGCCGACCGGCCGCGGCCGGCGGTGGCGAGCTCGCGGGGCGCGCGGGCTATCCTGCAAGTGTCCGCTGAGCGGACGGCGGCGCTGCGCGATCTCGGGCGCCAGCAGGGCGCCACTCTCTTCATGGAGCTGCTGGCGGCCTTTCAGGCCCTCCTCGCGCGCACCAGCGGCCAGGACGACGTCCTCGTCGGCACGCCGATCGCCAACCGTACGCGAGCGGAGACGGAGGGGCTGATCGGCTTCTTCGTCAACACCCTGGTGCTGCGCGCCGATTTATCGGGCGGGCCGGGCTTCGGCGACCTTCTTCAGCAGGTGCGCGAGACGACGCTCGGGGCGTACGCCCACCAGGATCTGCCGTTCGAGAAGCTGGTGGAGGAGCTGCGGCCGGAGCGGGCCCTCTCGCATTCGCCGCTCTTTCAGGCGATGCTGACCCTGCAGAACGCGCCGCTGCCGGCGCCGCGGGTGGCGGGGTTGGCGATGATCCCCTTCGAGGTGGCGGGCGACGGCGCGAAGTTTGATCTCACCCTGAGGTTCGTCGAGGCCGAGGGCGGTGGATTGACGGGCCAGTTGGAATACGCCCGCGACCTTTTCGACGCGCCCACCATGGCGCGCTTCCTGGGGCGCCTCGAGGCCCTGCTCGCGGCGGCCGTGGCCGATCCCCGGCGACCGCTGGCGGAGATCGTTCTGCTTGGCGCGGGGGAGCGGCACCAGGTCGTCCACGAGTGGAACGACACCGCGGCTGCGTTCCCGCGCGACCTCTGCCTCCACCAGCTCTTCGCGGCGCAGGCCGCGCGGACCCCCGCGAGCGTGGCGGTGGTCGGCGCGGCGGAACGGCTCACCTACGGCGAGCTCGAAGCGCGTGCCAACCGATTGGCGCGATGTCTACGAGGTCTGGGGGTTGGGCCGGAGACGCGGGTGGGGATCGCGCTTTCGCGCACCCCCGACCTGCTCGTCGGCCTGCTTGGGATCCTCAAAGCCGGCGGCGCCTACGTGCCGCTCGATCCGTCCTATCCGCGCGAGCGGCTGGAGCTCATCCTGGCCGATGCCCAGCAGGGGACGGCGGCGCCGGTCCTGGTCACCGAGCAAGGCCTGCTCGGGCGCTTGCCCGCCTTCGGCGGGCGGACGCTCTGCCTCGACCGTGACCGCGCGGAGATCGCCGGCGAGAGCGCGTCACCGCTGGCTGCCGCCGAGATCGGGGTCGAGCCGAGCAATCTCGCCTACGTGATCTATACCTCGGGCTCGACGGGGCGGCCGAAGGGGGTGGCGATCGCGCACGCGAGCGCGGTGGCCCTCATCGGCTGGGCCAGCGGAGTCTACGGGGACGCCGAGCTCGCCGGCGTCCTGGCCTCGACCTCGATCACCTTCGACCTCTCGGTCTTCGAGCTCTTCCTGCCGCTCGCCCGCGGCGGCAAGGTCATTCTGGCGGAGAACGCCCTGGCGCTGCCGGAGCTCGCCGCGGCGGCCGAGGTGACCCTCGTCAACACCGTGCCCTCGGCGCTCGCCGAGCTGCTGCGTGTGAACGGCATGCCGGCTTCGGTCGCCGTCGTCAACCTCGCCGGCGAGCCGCTGCGGAGCTCGCTCGCCAGTCGCCTGCACGGCCTCGGCACGGTGCGGGGGATGTGGAACCTCTACGGTCCCACCGAGGACACCACTTACTCGACGTGTGCCCGGGTCGCGGCGGACGAGGGACGCGAGCCGACCATCGGCCGGCCGATCGCCGGCAGCCGCGCCTACGTGCTCGACCGCGAGCAGCGGCCGCAGCCGGTGGGTGTGCCGGGGGAGCTCTGCCTGGGCGGCCGCGGCCTCGCCCGCGGCTACCTCGACCGGCCGGACCTGACGGCGCGGAGCTTCCTGCCCGACCCGTGCTCGCAGACGGCGGGCGAGCGGCTCTACCGCACGGGCGACCTCGCCCGCTTCCTTCCCGACGGCCGCCTGGAGTTCGTCGGCCGTCTCGACCATCAGGTGAAGCTGCGCGGCTTCCGCATCGAGCTAGGGGAGATCGAGGCGCGGCTCCTCGCCCATCCGGCGGTGCGCGAATCGGTGGTGCTGGCGCGCGAGGACGCGCCGGGGGAGAAGCGGCTCGTCGCCTACGTCGTCGCCAGGTCTGGGGACCTGGCGACGACCGCTTCGAATCTGCACGCCCACCTGCGGGAGGCTCTGCCCGACTACATGCTGCCGGCGGCCTTCGTCGCGCTCGACGCCCTTCCCCGGACCCCCAACGGCAAGGTGGACAGGAAAGCGCTGCCGCCGCCCGAGCGGGAGCGGGACGAGACCGGCTACGTCGCCCCGCGCGGCCCCGTCGAGGAGTTGCTCGCCGGCATCTGGTCGGAGGTCCTGCGGGCCGAGCGGATCGGCGCCCGCGACAGCTTTTTCGACCTCGGCGGCCACTCGCTCCTCGCCCTCCAGGTGGTGTCGCGGCTCCGTGAACGCTGCGGGCTGGAGGTGCCGGTGCGCGCCCTCTTCGAGGCCCCCACCCTCGCCGGCCTCGCCCGCTGGATCGCCGCGGCCGAGGTAGGAGTCCGCCGCGAGCTGCCGCCGATCGCGCGGGTGCCGCGTGCCGATCTCCTCCCGCTCTCCTTCGCCCAGGAGCGCATGTGGTTCCTCCACCAGCTCGACCCGGGATCGCCGCTCTTCAACATCGCCGGCGGGGTGAGGGTCCAGGGCTGCCTCCGGCCGCCGGCCCTGACCGCCGCCTTGGCGTCCCTGGTCCGGCGCCACGAGGCGCTGCGCACCGTCTTCGTCGCCGCGGGCGGTCAGCCCCGGCAGCGGATCGCCGCCGCGGCGCCGGAGCCTCCCCTCCACGAGCTGGACCTGCGCGGCCTTCCCGCCGAGCGCCGGGACGCCGAGCTGGAGCTGATTGGCGAGGAGCTGAGCCGCCAACCGTTCGATCTCGCCGCCGGACCCCTGCTGCGGGCAGCCATCGTCCGGGTGGCGGGACCGGAGGACGCCGCCGGGGCCGTCGACGCCCTGCTGCTCAGCCTTCACCACCTCATCGCCGACGGCTGGTCCCTGACCGTCCTGGTGCGCGAGCTGGCAGCGGTCTACGAGGCCCGCCTGCGCGGCCAGACCGTCGCCTTCGAAGAGCTGAGCGTCCAGCCGGTCGACCACGCCGTCTGGCAGCGTCGGTGGCTGCGCGGCGAGGTGCTGGAGCGCGAGCTGTCCTACTGGCGCGGCGAGCTCGCCGGCGAGCCTCCCGGCCTGGCGCTGCAAGCGGATCGCCCGCGCGGCGCGGCGCCGGGCACGCGCGCCGGCGGCCGTCCCCTCGACCTGCCGCCGGCCCTGGCGGCGTCGCTCGCCGATCTCGGACGGCGCGAGGGAGTCACCCTGTTCATGACCGCCCTGGCCGGCTTCGCGGCCGTCCTCGGCCGCCAATCTGGACTGGAGGAGCTGTGGGTGGGAAGCCCGGTTGCCGGCCGCGGCCGCTCGGAGATCGAAGGGTTGATCGGCCTCTTCGCCAACACCCTGGTGCTGCGCGTCGACCTGGCAGACGACCCGCCGGTCAGCCGGCTCCTCGCCCGCATCCGCGCTTCCGCGCTCGCCGCCTATATGCACCAGGACCTGCCGTTCGACAAGCTGGTGGCGGAGCTGCGGCCGAGCCGCGGCGGCGGCTCGCCGCTCTTCCAGGCCTTCCTGGCGGTCGACCCGGCCGCTGTCCTGCCGGTTCGCCTGGCCGGCGCCCCGCTGCTGCCGTGGACCCCGGACCGCGGAGCGACCCCGTTCGACCTCTCGTTCCTCCTCGTGGCGCGCGGCGGCGGCCTCCAGGGCACCCTGGAGTATCGCCGCGAGCTCTTCGACGCGGCGACGATCGACCGGCTGGCGGGCCATCTCGCGGCGCTCCTCGGCGGCGCCGCCGCCGGCCCGGACCGGCGGCTGTCCGAGCTGCCGTGGCTGGCGCCTCCCGAGCGTCATCAGCTGCTCCACGAATGGAGCGGCGCGACCGCCTTCTTCGCCGAGGGCAAGCTGCTGCACGAGCTCTTCGAGGAGCAGGCGGCGCGCCGTCCTTGGGCGGTGGCGGTGACGGACGGCGGCGAGGCGCTCACCTACGGCGAGCTCGACGCGCGGGCGGATCGCCTGGCGCGGCGACTCCAGGGCCTGGGGGTGGCGCCGGAGGTGCGGGTGGGCCTATGCCTCGAGCGCTCGCCCGCGTTGATCGTCGGCCTCCTGGCGATCCTCAAGGCGGGAGGCGCCTACGTGCCTCTCGATCCCGCCTACCCGCGGGAGCGCCTGTCTTTCCTTCTCGCCGACTCCGGTGCTGGCATCGTGCTCACCGAGGAGACGCTGTTGCCGGCGCTGCCGGAGGCGGCCGGGAAACGCCCGCTGCGCCGGATCGCCATCGATACGCCGCCCGCCGAGGAGACCGTCCCGGCCGCGCCCCGCCGCGCGGCAAGCTCTCCCGAAACGCTGGCTTACGTGATCTATACCTCCGGCTCGACCGGCCATCCGAAGGGCTCGCTGATCAGCCACCGCAACGTCACCCGCCTGCTCGCCGCGGCAACGCCGCTCTTCGGGCTCGGCGCCGGCGACGTCTGGACTCTCTTCCATTCCTTCGCTTTCGACTTCTCGGTGTGGGAGATCTGGGGGGCGCTGGCCGCGGGCGGCCGCCTGGCGATCGTGCCGCACTGGATGAGCCGCTCGCCCGCCGACTTCGCGGCTTTCCTCGCGCAGGAGCGCGTCACCGTGCTCAACCAGACACCGGCGGCCTTCCGCCAGCTCGCGCAGGTGGTCACCGGCGGGCCGTCGGGCGAGAGGCCCGAGCTGCCGGACCTGCGGCTGGTGATCCTGGGAGGCGAGGCCCTGGAAGTGGCGAGCCTCGCGCCCTGGCTGGCGCGCTTCGGCGACGAGCGGCCGCGCCTGGTCAACATGTACGGCATCACCGAGACGACGGTGCACGTCACCGCCCGGCGCCTGGAAGCGAGGGATCTCCGGCAGCCGGGCCGCAGCCCGATCGGCGCCCCGCTCGCCGATCTCCGGATCTACCTGCTCGACCGCTGGGGCGGCTTGGCGCCCACCGGGGCGGCGGGGGAGGTTCACGTCGGCGGCCCCGGGCTGGCGCGCGGCTACCTCGGGCGGCCGGAGCTGACGGCCCTCCGCTTCGTGCCCGATCCCTTCGCCGCCGAGCCGGGCGAGAGGCTCTACCGCACGGGCGACCTCGCGCGCTACCGCGCCGCTGGCGACCTCGAGTACCTGGGCCGCGCCGACGACCAGGTGAAGGTGCGCGGCTTCCGCATCGAGCCGGGCGAGGTGGAGGCCGCCCTCGCCTCCCACCCCGCGGTGGCGGAGGCGGCGGTGGTGGCTCGCCGCGGCGCGGCGGGAGAACCTTCGCTGGTCGCCTACGTAGCTCTTCGGCGGGGAGTGACGGAGGGAACCGCCGCGCTGCGCCGCCACCTCAAGGAGCGCCTGCCCGAGCCCTTGCTGCCGGCCGCCTACGTGGTGCTGCCCGCCCTGCCCCTGACGGCGCACGGCAAGGTGGACCGCCGGGCGCTGCCGGAGCCGGCCGCCGACCGGCCCGACCTCGGTCATGTCGCGCTGCCTCCGCGCACGGCGCCGGAGGCGGAGCTCGCCGCCACCTGGTGCGCCCTCCTCGGTCTGTCGGAGGTCGGCGTCGAGGACAGCTTCTTCGACCTCGGCGGGCATTCGCTGCTCTTCACCCGGCTCGCCTCGCGCCTGCGAGCGCAGTTCGGGGTCGAGGTGCCGCTACGCGTCCTCTTCGACGCCCCCACCATCGTCCAGATGACGGTCGCCATCGCCGCCCTGCTGCTGGCCGAGTTGGACGGCGGAGAGGCCGCGGACCTGCTGCGGGAGGTCGCCGCGCTCTCCCCGGCCGCAGCCGTCTCCGAGCTGGCGGCGGAAGCCGCTTTCGCCGGCCGCGAGGCACTGCTGGAGGCGGCGGCGCGGTGAGGCTCCTCCTGACCATGAACATCCCCTACTTCCCGCTGCGTGGGGGCGCCGACCGCGGCAACCGCCGGCTCGCCGAGGAGCTGGTGGGCAGGGGGCACGAGGTCGAGGTGGTGGTGCCCGCCCTCACCACCCCGCCGCGCCTCGACCGCGTCCAGCTGCACGCGCAACTGGCGGCGCAGGGGGTGGCCGTGGCCGGCGATCGCGGCGTCGACCGCTTCGCCATCCACGGCGTCGCCGTTCATGCTCTTTTGGACTCCTCCGGTCTGCGCGCGTACCTCCAGGAGAAGATCCGCCGCGAGGCTCCCGACTGGATCCTGGTCTCCTCTGAGGACCCGTCTCAAAACCTGCTCGACGCGGCGCTCTCGGCCGCCCCCGGGCGGGTCGTCTACCTCGTCCAGACCCCTGCCTTCCTGCCCTTCGGGCCGCACGCCTTCTTTCCCAGCCGGGCGCGGGCCGAGCTGCTCGGCCGGGCGGCGGCGATCGTCGGCATGAGCAGGTTCGTCGCCTCCTACATCCGGCGCTTCGGGGGCTTCGATGCGGAGGCGATCTACTGGCCGGCCTACGGCGCTCCTCCGTTCCCGCGCTTCGGCGACGCCGGGCGCGGCTTCGTCACCCTGATCAATCCCTGCGTCATCAAGGGCCTGCCGATCCTGCTCGAGCTGGCTCGCGCGCTGCCCGAGGTGCCCTTTGCGGCCGTCCCCACCTGGGGCACGACGAGCGCCGACCGCGCGGCGCTGGCGGCGCTCCCCAACCTCACGATTCTCGCCCCGCAGGAGGACTTCGACCGTATCCTCGCCCTCGCCCGCGTCGTTCTGATGCCCTCGCTCATCGCCGAGGGCTTCGGTCATACGGTCGTCGAGGCGATGCTGCGCGGCATTCCCGTCCTGGCGAGCGACGCCGGCGCGCTGCCCGAAGCGAAGCTGGGAACCGACTACGTGATCCCGGTCGCCGCCATCGATCGGTTCACCGACGAACTGGACGAGAACCTCATTCCGGTGCCCGTGGTGCCGCGCCAGGACATCGGTCCGTGGCGCGATACCCTGACGCAACTGCTGGGCGACCGCGAGCTCTACGACCGGCAGTCGGCGGCCTCGCGGGAAGCGGCGCTCGCCTTCGCCTCCGGCCTGGGCGCCGGCCCGTTCGAGGATCTGCTGGTGCGTCTGGAGGGCGAGCGAGGAGGAGGAGGAGCGACCGCTGCGGCGGCTGTCGCGGCGTCCGGCGGCCGGCCGGCGGAGGGCTGGAGCGACGTTCTCGCCGCCCGGGTGAGCGCCCTCACTCCCGAGCAGCGCGCCCTCCTGATCCTGCGCCTGCACCGCCGGAGGGAGGAGGCCGCGCAGCCGCCTCGGGATGCTGGTGAGCCGCCGCTGACGAGGGTGCCCCGCGACGCGCCGCTGCCGCTGTCGTTCGCGCAGCAGCGCCTGTGGTTCGTCGAGCAGCTGCGGCCGGGGACGGCGGCCTACAACATCTCCGGCGGCGTAGTCCTCGAAGGCCGGCTGGCGACCTCCGCCTTCGCGGCCGGTCTGCGGCAGGTGGTGGCTCGCCACGAGAGTCTGCGGACGGTCTTC
>DATNKQ010000581.1:0-9928 GCA_035603315.1 Thermoanaerobaculia bacterium | reverse complement strand
CGGCGCCGCCCGCCGCTCCCGCCGCTCCAGCCGTGCCGCCGCCGGCCGAGCGCCGGGATCCGGTCCCCGCGGCCACCCCACCCTCACCACCCTCAGCGGCTCCCGAGGCCGCTGCGCCCGCTCCGGCCCCGGCGCCCCCTTCGACCACCGAGCCCATGTCCGCGACCCCTCCTGGCGCGGTCCGCGCCGGCACCCCTGACGAGCCGGTGGTCGGTCCGGCGCCGACCGGCAAGCCGGCCACCCGCCTGGATGCCATCGACGTCGTCTCCGCCCAGGGCGGAGCGGTCGTCAAGATCAGCGGCGACGGCGAGTTCCCCTACGCGACCTTCGCGCTGGGCGACCCCGACCGCTTCGTCGTCGACCTCGCCGGCGTGATGAACCACAGCCCGCGCTCGACGGTCAGCGTCAACGCCGGGCCGGTGTCGCGGGTGCGGGTGGCGCAGTTCAAACCGCTGCCGTCGCCCGTCGCCCGCGTCGTCTTCGACCTCCAGCACGGCGCGGTGCCGCGCATCGAGCGCACCGCGCATTCGCTGGTGGTGAGCTTCGGCCAGGCGGCGGCTGCCGCCGAGGGCATGGCCGGCGAGGCCAAGGCGCCGGCGCATGCGGCCGCGCCGGCAGAGGCAGTACGGCCCTCGACCCCCGAGGCGCCGCCGGTGGTCGCCGAGGTGGCGCCCGCGCCTCCACCGCCGGCCGCCAAGACGACCAAGCAGACCTCGAAGGCGAAGTCGAGCCGGAAGTCGTCGCGCAAGGCCGACGGCATCGAGACGCTGGACGCCTCGCAGGCCAGCTCCTCCCTGACGTCCACGACGACGTCCACCACGAAGGCGAGCCTGACGCCGGCCAAGCCTTCCGGCTCCGTCACCCTGGCGCCCGCCGGGCAAGCGCCGAGCGACCTGCAGCTCAAGCCGGTGGCCGGAGCGCCGGTAGGCGGGGCGGGCGGTCCGGCCGCCGGCGGTCCCGCGATCCCCAGCTTCGCCAGCCAGACGATGGGTCAGGCGGCGATCGAGAAGAAGTACGTCGGCGATCCCATCGACCTCAAGGTCACTAACGCCGACGTCACCGAGGTGCTGCGCTCCTTCGCCCAGATCTCGGGGCTGAACGTCATCGTGCAGCCGGGAGTGAGCGGCGTGGTGACCGCCGAGATGGAAAACGTCCCCTGGGACCAGGCGCTCGAGGAGGTCCTGAAGATCAACAAGCTGGGCTTCGAGCTCGACGGCAACGTCATGCGCATCGCGCCGACCACCGTCCTCCGCGAGGAGGCCCAGGAGCGCCAGGAGCTGGCGGCGGCGCAGTCGCTCGCCATCCCCTTGAAGACGGTGATGCAGCGCCTGAGCTACGCCGACGCCGTGTCCGTCGCATCGCTCCTGAAGGCGGGCCAGGCCGGCCTCCTCTCGCAGCGCGGCACCGTCATCGTCGACACCCGCACCAACACGCTCATCATCAAGGAGCTGCCCAACTTCCTCGACACCGTCATCGCGGTGATCGAGCAGCTGGACACCCCGGAGCCGCAGGTGATGATCGAGGCGCGGATCATCGAGACCACCAAGCACTTCAACCGCGATCTCGGCATCCGCTGGTCGTTCGAGGGAATCTCCGACGCCGCCCACGGCAACACCACCGGCCTCGTCTTCCCCAACAACGCCGACTTGAAAGGCAACGTCGAGGTCGGCGTGGCCCACAACGACATCCTCAACCTGAAGCTCGGCAACGTCCTCAACACCTTCACCCTCGACGCCGCGCTCCAGGCGGCCGAGAACGAAGGGCTGATCCACATCCTCTCCGCCCCCAAGGTGGCGACCCTCAACAACCACCCGGCGGAGATCCAGAGCGGCCTGCAGATCCCCATCCAGACGATCGCCAACAACACGGTGACGGTGCAGTTCGTCAACGCCACCCTGCGCCTGGCGGTGACCCCGCAGGTGACGGCCGAGGGCACCATCTTGATGGACATCGACATCTCGAAGCGCGAGCCGCAGCTCGCCTTCCTCGTCCCCGGCGCGACCAACGCCCCCATCGCCACCAAGGACGCGCGCACCAAGCTGGTGGTGCGCGACGGCGGCACGGCGGTCATCGGCGGCATCTACAAGGTCACCAGCAACGAGAGCCAGGACCGCATCCCGGGGTTGGCGAACATCCCGATTCTCGGTAACCTGTTCAAGAACAAGTCGAAGTCGGAAGACAACGAAGAGCTCTTGATCTTCATCACCCCGCGGGTCATCAAGCTATAGCGGGGCGGAGCGAGCCATGAAAAGCAAAGCGATTCTCCCGATCCTCCTGGCTGTCGCCCTGGCTGCCGCCGGCTGCCGGTCGAGCACCGATCGCAGCGCCGGGACGGTGCTCCTCGAAGTGAACATGTTCAACGGCCTGCCGATCACCGTGTCGGTGGCCACCGGGCCGACGCAGATCACTTCGATGACCCTGAAAAGCATCGTCAAGGACCCCAACGGCACGACCTCGTCGCTGCAGGACATCCAGATGCGGTCGATCGAGTTCACCTACACCCGGCTCGACAACGGCACCCGCGTGCCGCCCCCGCTGGTGGACTCCATCTTCGGCACGGTGCCCGTCAACGGCACCCTGATCATCAACAACCAGGAGTTCTTCCGCGCCGACCAGCTGTTGAGCCCGCCGCTCTCCGACCTCACCAACTTCGGCTTCGATCAACAGAACGGCACCAAGGTCATTCCGCTGCGGGTGACGATGCGCTTCTTCGGCCGCACCCTGTCGGGAGACGACATCGTTTCCGATCCGGCCTCTTTCAACCTCGACGTTGTGCCTTGAGCCGTTCAGGAGCATGGGTATGAAATCGTCCAGGATCGCTCTCCGATTGCTAGCCACGGCGGCTCTGCTCGCGGGATGCACGTCGCACTCCCCGTCCGAGCCGCAGTCGACCCCCTCCACCCCCAAGCCGCCGGTGCCGACGGTGACCTACAACATCACGGTCACCGCGAACCCGCCGCAGCTGGCGGTGGGGACCACCGGCTCGAGCAACATCACCATCTCGGTGCACCGCGCCGACAACGGGCAGCCGCCGCCGGACCTCACGCCGGTCACCCTGAGCACCACCCTGGGCCTTTTCGGCAGCGTCAACGGCACCCAGCAGATCAGCCTGCAGCTCTTGAACGGACAGGCGCAGACGGTGCTCTTCCCCGGCGCCACCGCCGGCACGGCGACCATCCGCGCGCAGGTGGACACGAGCGTCGGCGCCGCCGACGTCGCCATCGGCTCGCAGGCGGCCTTCTTCGTCGGCTCGGTCAGCCCGGGAACCGGCGATCCCCAGGGCGGTACCCTGGTGACGATCCTCGGCGGCGGTTTCGTCAGCCCGGTGCGGGTGACCTTCGGCAACGCCGCGGCCACCGTGCGCTCGGTGTCGCCCAACAAGATCGTCGCCGTCCTGCCCTCCGCCACCGCGGCCGGCGTGACGGTCGGCGTCGGCCAGTCGGTGCCGGTCGCCGTCAGCGTTACGATCAACGCCAACCAGCCCGGTGCGGCGAGCGACAGCCTGCCGAACGGCTTCACTTACGCCTTGGGCGGCTCGCTCGACCAGCCGCAGATCTTCTCCG
Organism: Thermoanaerobaculia bacterium; assembly: GCA_035603315.1. Lineage (GTDB taxonomy): Bacteria > Acidobacteriota > Thermoanaerobaculia > Multivoradales > UBA5704 > DATNKQ01. Next base: position 6,365 of record DATNKQ010000581.1, on the reverse strand, counting down.
TGACGCCGTCCTCGGGTCCCAACGACGGCGGCACCCGAGTGACCATCACCGGCACCGGCTTCGACACCCCCGTCCAGGTCTTCTTCGAGACCGGCTCCGGGGCCAGCCGCGTCGGCGTCGAGGCGAGCGTCATCTCGGTGACCAAGAACCAGATCATCGTCCTGACCCCCGCCGCCCGCGGCTTCGGCGAGGCGCTGGCCAACCAGGCTGCGGACATCCGGGTCAAGAACCTCAACAGCGGTTTCGAGACGACCGACGGCGGCGCCTTCCGCTTCGGCAGCAAGGTGCTGGTCACCTCGGTGCGGCCGAGCGAGCTGCCGTTCAACGACACCACCACCCAGGTGACCGTCTTCGGCCAGGGCTTCGAGTCGCCGGCCGCGGTCGGCCTGGCGGGAGTCGCCGCCCGGCCGCTGACGATCTCCGGCACCGAGATCGTCGTCCAGTCGCCCGGCATCAACGTCACCGGCTGCGCTGACGTCAGGGGCGCGGTAACCGAGGTAAACATCAATACTGGCGACGGCGGCAGTGGGCCGGACTTCATCTGGCGGGTGCCGAAGACCATTATCACCAGCGTCTCTCCCAACAGCTCCTCGGAGAACGGCGGTATCACGGTCACCATCAGCGGCCAAGGGTTCGACGGCACGTCGCGCGTCCAGTTCGGCAGCCAGACCGCGGTCCTCCTGAGCGCGACCTCCAATCAGCTCACGGTTTCCGTACCCGCCTTCACCGGCACTTTCCCGACCAAACCCTGCACCGTCGGGTCGAGCACGGGAACGCAGAACGTGCCGGCGAGCGTGGACGTGAAGGTGACGACGGCCTCGACGACCTGCACCGATACGGCGTCCAACGCGTTCATCTACAATCCGAACGACGTCTCGTGCCACGTGGCTCCGCCGCCGGCGCCGACGGCGAGCTTCGTCGTCGTGGTGAACATGCATACGGCGAGCGTCGCCGACACCTCGACCGGCAATCCCACGAGTTGGATGTGGAACTTCGGCGACGGTTTCACGTTCAACGGGCAGAACCCGCCGCCGCACACCTACGCCGTTCCCGGCATGTACATCATCAAGCTGACCGTCAGCAACGCCAACGGGAGCTCCAGCACGACGCAGACCGTGACGATCATGTAGCCGTCCGGCCCACCTGACCCCCTTACCGGGGCGGCCGCCTGGACGGGCGGCCGCCCCGGTCCGTATACTTTCCCCATGAAGATCCGCGCGCTCGCTCTCCTGCTGTCCAGCCTCGCCCTGCTGACCGTTCTCGGGTGCGACAAGGCCACTCCCGTCGCTCCCTCGGGCTCGACCATCGCCATCTCCGCGAACCCGGCCGTGATCACCTCGACCGGCACCTCGGCGATCACCGCTATCGCCCGCAAGGCGAACGGCACGCCCGTCAACCCGGGGACGCAGATCCAGCTCGCCACCACGCTCGGCACCATCGACGCGGTGGTCGCAACCGACAGCTCCGGGGTAGCCCACGCCACCCTGCACGCCACCGGCCGGGCGGGAACCGCCAAGGTCACCGCCATCTCCGGAGCCATCGCCATGCCCGCCGAGGTGGACGTGATGATCGGCATCGGGGCGGGCTCGATCACCCTCCAGGCCACCCCTTCCAGCGTGCCGCAGACGGGAGGGAAGATCCAGCTCGTGGCGTTGGTCCGCGACGATCAGGGCCAGCCGCTCGCCGGCGCCTCGATCAACTTCAGCTCGCAGATCGGCACCCTGACCTCGGGCGGCGCCTTCAAGCAGACGGATTCCAACGGCTCGGCGTCGGACACTCTCAAGGTCTCCTCCGCCGACATCAGCACTCTCGCTGCGAACACCTTCACGGTGACCGCCCAGGTGGCGGGCTCGACCGGCATGCTGATGTCGCAGACGTTCATGGTCAACATCGCCAAGCCCCCGGTCGCCAGCTTCACCTTCGTGCCGACCAAGCTGACGGTCGTCTTCACCGACACCTCGGTGCCGCGGCCCACGAGCTGGCTGTGGACGTTCGGCGACGGCTCGCAGAACACGTCGCAGAACCCGGTCCACACCTATGCCGCCGCCGGCAGCTACGCGGTCACCCTGACGGCGACCAACTCGCTGGGCTCGACGAGCTCCTCGCAGGTGGTGACGGTCAGCACGCAGTAGGTCGCGGCGGGGCCAGATCGCGGGCGGTATGGCGAAAGGCTGCTGCTATAATGCGGCCACTTTGACGACACCGTCGATCCGTCCGGATTGTGCCCGCTCCGCCACGACCCTCCGCGAGGCGCGTCCGCGATGACTGACGGCTCGCTCCCCGACCGGCTGACCCAGCTCCGCGCCCGCTGGGAGGCCGATCCGGCCTCCCGCGTCTTCCTCCAGCTGGCCGAGGAGTACCGCCACCTCGGCCGCCTCCACGAGGCGCTCGGAGTGCTGGACGCCGGGCTCAAGGAGCACCCCGGCTACCTCTCGGCGCTGGTCGCCAAGGGCCGCTGCCACCTCGAGCTGGGCCAGGCCGAGATGGCCCGCGAGGTCCTCGAGCGGGTGGTCCGCCAGGACGCCACCCAGATGGTGGCCAACAAGCTCCTCGTCCGCGCCTACCTGGACACCGGGCAGTCCGACCGCGCCCGCGAGCGGCTCGACCTCTACAGCCTCCTCCACGAGGGGGACCCGGAGGTCGACGAGCTCTGGGGCCGCATCCGCCGCTTGAACGGAGGCGGGGACGGCGCCGGCTCGACGGGCTCAGCGGGTGTGGCGGCCCAGACGCCGGCGAGCCCCGGCCCGCCCGGCGACATCTTCGCGCTGGATCGACCGGCCACCCCTCGCCAGAGCGCCGAGGATGTCTTCGAGCTGAGCTCTCCGGCGCCTCCCGCCCCTTCTGCCGTGGGAGTGGCGCCGGCCGCCCCCGCCGACGACGACCAACCCGAGACTGACCCCGACGGCACCCTCTTCCCGGGCCTGGTGTCGCCGGCCATCCGCCGGCGCTACCTCGCCGGGCTGGCTGCCGAAGGCATCTTCGCGCTGAATCCTCCCTCAGTCGCCCCGGCTGCCCAACCTCTCGCGCCCGCGGCCCCGGTGGTGGAGCCGTCCCCCGTCGCCGCCGTCTCCGCGCCGGTCCTGTCCGCGCCCGCCACCCTGACTCTGGCCGAGCTCTACCTCCGGCAGGGCCACCGGATGGAGGCGGAGCGGATCTACGAGGAGGTCGTCCGCCGGGAGCCGGGCAACGCCGCCGCCAGCGAGGCGCTGGCGCGCCTGCGCCCTCCTCGCGAGCCGGTCGCGGCGCCGGCTCCTCCGGCCGCGGACGTGCGGAGCCGGAAGGTCCGGGTGCTCCAGAGCTACCTGCAGCGTCTCCGGGGAGGGAGCCAGCTCGATGTTTCTTGAGAAGTTGAGCCGCATCAGCGATCGGATCGACGGCGTCCTGGCGCTCTCGCTGGTGGCCAAGGACGGCATCGCCGTGGAGTCCGTGAGCTCCGACCCCGACCTCGACCTCGAGGTTCTCGCCGCCGAGCTGATCTCCCAGGCGCGCTCCATCACCGAGAACCACCGCGAGCTGGAAGTGGGCGAGGTGCAGCAGTTCGCGGTCACCACCGACCGGCTGACCCTGATGGTAAGCTCGGTCGCCAAGGATTATTATCTGCTCCTCGTGCTCGGCCCCGAGGGAAGCTATGGCCGGGCCCGATTCGAGCTCAAGAGGGCTCGCCTGCTCCTCGAGCAGGATCTGTCGTGAGGCGGAGGTTGCGCGCGTGCTGACGTTCGAGCAGATCAAGGAGCTGATTCAGCTGGTCAGCGAGCGCGGCCTCCAGGGAGTGGAGATCGAGCGCTCGGGGTTTCGCCTGAAGATCGACGGCCGGCCCGCCGCCCCCGCCGCCGCGTCGGCAGGACCAGCGCCGCTCGCCAACGGCACCGCCGCCTCCCTTGCCACGGAAGCTGCGCCCGCCGCCCCGGCCGCCAAGACGTCGCCGCTCGACGGCACCCACATCCTCAACTCGCCGATCGTCGGCACCTTCTACCAGGCGCCCTCGCCCGACGCGCCCCCCTTCGTCGCGATCGGCAGCCGGGTCCGCAAGGGGCAGGTGCTCTGCATCATCGAGGCGATGAAGCTGATGAACGAGATCGAGTCGGACGTCGACGGGGAAATCGTCGAGACCTTCCCCCAGAACGCCCAGGCGGTCGAGTTCGGCGAGCCGCTCTACGCCATCCGCACCTGACGGCCCGGCCGGCCCGGCTCGGATCACCCGGATGGCGCGGACAACGCTGATGCCCCCCTGACGCGAATGTTCAAGAAGATCCTCATCGCCAATCGCGGCGAGATCGCGCTCCGCATCATCCAGGCCTGCCGCGAGCTCGGCATCCAGACCGTCGCCGTCTACAGCACCGCCGACCGCGACAGCCTGCACGTCACCTACGCCGACGAGGATATCTGCATCGGCCCGCCGCGGTCGGCCGCCAGCTACCTCAACATCTCGAGCATCATCTCGGCCGCCGAGATCACCGGCGCCGACGCGGTTCATCCCGGCTACGGCTTCCTCGCCGAGAACGCCCACTTCGCGGAAGTCATAGAAGAGTGCCGGCTCGCCTGGATCGGCCCGCGGCCGGAGGTCATCCGCCTGATGGGCGACAAGGCCAAGGCGCGGGAGACGGCGGCGGCGGCGGGTGTGCCGGTGCTGCCCGGCAGCCCCGAGCCCATCGCCTCCGCCGCCGAGGCGGAGCGCTTCGCCGCCGAGGTCGGCTACCCGGTGATCCTCAAGGCGGCGGCCGGCGGCGGCGGGCGCGGCATGCGGATCGTGCAGTCCGCGGCGGAGATCGCCGGCCAGTTTTCGGCCGCCCGCGAGGAGGCCGAGAAGGCCTTCGGCGACGGCTCGGTCTACCTCGAGAAGTACCTTATCGAGCCGCGCCACATCGAGTTCCAGGTCTTCGGCGACCGCCACGGCGACGTCGCCCACTTGGGGGAGCGCGAGTGCTCGATCCAGCGGCGCCACCAGAAGCTCATCGAGGAGGCGCCGTCTCCCGCCCTCACCGCCGCCCTGCGGGCCGAGATGGGGGAGGCGGCGGTCAAGCTCTGCCGCGCTGTCGGCTACGAGAACGCCGGCACGATCGAGTTCCTGCTCGACGGCGACGGGCGCTTCTACTTCATGGAGATGAACACCCGCATCCAGGTCGAGCATCCGGTCACCGAGATGGTCACCGGCATCGACCTCGTCAAGCTGCAGATCCTGGTGGCGGCCGGCGAGCGGCTGGGCATCGCCAGCGGGATGAAGCCCCGCGGCCACGCCATCGAATGCCGGATCAACGCCGAGAACCCGCAGACCTTCGCCCCCTCCCCCGGCCGGATCAAGACTCTGCACCTCCCCGGCGGTCCCGGCACCCGTGTCGACACCCACGCCTACGAGGACTACGTCGTCCCGCCGCACTACGACTCGCTGGTGGCGAAGCTGATCGTCCACGACCGCAGCCGCCGCGAGGCCATCGCGCGGATGTCGCGGGCGCTGGATTTCTTCGTCGTCGAGGGGATCGAGACCTCGATCCCGCTCCACAAGCGCATCGTGCGCGACCCGGCCTTCATCGCCGGCGACCTCTCGACCCGCTTCATGGAGCGCTTCTTCGAGCGGGAGGGGCGATGAGCGGCGGCCGTCCGTCCCGGTGGCTGCCGGGAGGTCCGGCGACGCGAATCTATGCCATCGCCGATGCCGAGGCCCTGGGTGGCCCGTCCTTCTCCGTGCCCACGGTGGTCGCGGCGGTGGCCGCCATCGCCGGCGCCGGCATCCGCTCCATCCAGCTGCGCGCGAAGCGGCTTTCGGGCGCCGACTTCCACCGTCTCTTGGACGCCTCCTGCCGTGCCCTCGCGGGGAGCGGCGCCGACCTCTGGGTGAACGATCGCGCCGACCTGGCGGCGCTTTGCCCCGTGGCCGGGCTTCACCTGGGCCAGACCGACCTGCCCCCGGCGGCCGCCCGCCGGGTGGTGGGGGACGAGCTGGCCATCGGCCTGTCGACCCATGACGAGGCGCAGCTCGCCGCCGCCGCCGCCGATCCCGACGTGGACCTGGTGGCGATTGGCCCGGTCTTCGCGACGGCGAGCAAGGAGGGGACTGCTCCGGTGGTCGGCCTGGAGTCCCTCCGCCGCGCCCGCGCCCGCACGGCGAAGCGCCTGGTCGCCATCGGCGGCATCGACGCCGGCAACGTCTCCGCCGTCCTCGCGGCCGGCGCCGACCAGGTCGCCGTGCTCGGCGCCATCTGCCGCGGAGATGTCGCGTCCAACTGCCGGCAGCTGGTGGCGGCGGTAGGATGCGCGTCTTCCTGACCGGTTTCATGGGCTCGGGGAAGACCGCTGTCGGCCTCCGCCTGGCGCGGCTCCTCGGCGTGCCGTTCGTGGACCTCGACGAGGAGGTGGAGCGGCGGGTGGGG